>JAKAFU010000038.1 GCA_021825865.1 bacterium | reverse complement strand
TTTTATTGCTTTTATTGCTTTTATTGCTTTTTTACTTTGCTTTATAGCTAAATGTATGTATGTTCGTATTTTTCTATTACTATTATAATAAGGGTATATTATGAAATTCGGAAGATTTAGACATAAAAAAGGAGAAATGAAATCATATTACGGAACTTTAGCTCCTGAAGGAACATTCATCAACGTCATAGAAGACTTTGATTTTTGCGATATTGATTATACCGGCAGACAATATGAATTAACCGAGCTTGAATATCTGCCTCCCGTTCAGCCTACTAAAATTGTCGCAGTCGGTTTAAATTATAAGAATCATGCGCAGGAAATGCAAAAAAAATTACCGGAAGAACCTCTTCTTTTTATTAAACCGTCATCCGGCATTTTGCCTCATCTCGGCTGTATAGTAATGCCGGCTGTTTCAAAAAGGGTTGATTATGAATCCGAACTGGCGATAGTTATCGGCAAAACTGCAAAAAACGTTAAAAAATCAGACGCTAAAGATTTTATATTCGGTTATACCTGCTTAAATGACGTCACGGCACGCGATTTACAAGTTAAGGATATTCAATATACCAGATCCAAGGGATTTGATACTTTTGCTCCCGTAGGTCCTTATATAGAAACAGAAATAGACAATCCCTCTAATCTTGCGATTAAAGGCTATTTAAATGCTGAATTAAAGCAGTCTTCTAATACGTCAGACCTCATATTCAGCCCTTTTGAATTAGTTGAGTTTATCTCAGGTATTATGACGCTTTATCCGGGGGACATTATTTCTACCGGAACTCCCGCGGGAATCGGGGCGTTAAATCACAAAGACATATTTGAAATTGAAATAGAAAATATAGGCACATTAAAAAACTTCGTAGAGTAAAAACCGGATAAAAAAAGACAATACTGTTTGATACTGTTCGAGTAAAACTAAACAAATTAATGCTAAACGCAGGTATAATATTAGTATAGCAAGCAGTATAACAAATGCCTCAGAAAATAATATTCTTTTAAATTGCTAACTTATTAGGAGAAGATAATACCGATGAAACATACAAACGCTGCAGACCAAAGTTCATTTAAATTTTCTGAAAGACTAAGTAAACTTCCCGTATATCTTTTTGCCGAGATTGACAGGCTAAAGCAGGAAGTTAAAGCTAAAGGGGTAGATATTATCAGTTTCGGTATCGGAGACCCTGATCTGCCCACGCCAAAACCTATTGTAAACGTATTGAAAGAAGAAAGCGAGATAGATATAAATCAAAAGTATCCTTCCTATGAAGGTCTTTTAAAATTTAGAGAATCTGCCGCAAATTGGTATAGTAAAAGATTTAACGTTTCGTTGGACCCGCAAACCGAGGTTCTTTCTTTGATAGGTTCAAAGGAGGGAATCGGACATCTTCCTCTGGCTTTCGTTAATCCCGGAGATATTGTTCTTGTTCCAGACCCGGGTTATCCGGTTTATAATGCCGGAACGATTTTTGCCGGCGGTATTCCTTATGTTATGCCTCTTAAACAGGAAAATGATTTTCTGCCGGATTTTTCTATAATTCCCGAAGACGTGCTTAAAAAAACTAAGATTATGTTTTTAAATTATCCTAATAATCCTACTTCTGCTAAAGCCGACAAGTTTTTCTTTAACGAGGTAGTCAAACTTGCAAAGAAATATAGTTTTATAGTAGCGCATGATTTTGCGTATTCAGAAGTGTTTACGGGAGATGCCGAACCTGAATCGTTCTTGTCTGTTAAAGGAGCAAAAGACGTAGGCATAGAGTTTCATTCACTGTCCAAAACATTTAATATGACAGGATTCAGAATAGGTTTTGTCTGCGGAAATAAGCAAATTTTAAGCGGATTGGGAGCCGTGAAGACAAATCTTGATTCCGGCGTGTTTCAGGCGATTCAGCTGGCAGGAGCATACGGTCTTGATAACGAGCTTGAAGTTATTGAAGAGGATAATAAAATATACAGAAAGAGAAGAGAACTTCTTGTTGAAGGACTGGAGCATCTCGGCTATAATGTTTATAAATCGGATGCGACTTTTTATGTGTGGACAAAAGTACCCGCAGCAGGCGTATCATCAAAGGATTTTGCTTTATCGCTGCTTAACGATAAAGGAATTGTCGTGACCCCCGGTTCGGGTTTCGGCGAGTACGGCGAAGGGTATATAAGATTCTCGCTGACTATAAGCGAAGACCGCATAAAAGAAGCCCTTGAAAGAATGGCATAATACATCAATTGCATCAATCGGCATAAATAAATACAAAGCAAAAGTATAAATATAAAGTATAAATATAAAACATAAACATAAATATAAAGTATCAGAAAGAATGGCATAAAAAATAAGTATAAATAAATACAATAAAATACAGCAAAAAAGTATAAATATAAAACATAAATACAAAACATCATATGGATGTTTATTTTGGTTTAGGAAGCAATTTAGGCAACAAAGAAGTCAATTTAATTAATGCTATCTCGTTAATAAATTCAATTAAATTCGATAACGGAGGAGTTTTAAAATTAATTAAAGCTTCCAGAGTATATAAAACTTCTCCGGTGGGTTTTTGCGAAGATGAATGTAAAAAAGGTATTATTCCCGTATTTTTAAATTGCGCTGTTCTTTATAAATACGAAAATAAAATTGATAATGAATGCAGCAGTAACGGTTATCTTACCGGCAGCAGCCGCAGCTATTCTGACTGCGAATGTAACGGCGGGATTTTTGAAACAGCGGAAATTGTTCATAATGGTAAAATAATAGCCGATTATGCTCATTGTGATTACGAGAATATCGGCAATGATTTATTATTCAAAATTAAAAATATAGAGAAACTGCTTGGCAGGAAGTTTGGCTATAAAAATGACGGCAGAGATTTATTTATTAAATATCGTCCCAGAGAAATAGATATCGATATACTTCTGTTTGGGGACATTATTGTTTCGCATCCGCCTGTATTAAATATACCTCATAAAGAACTAAAAAACCGTAAATTTGTTCTGCAGCCTTTATTGGATATAGATGAAAATATTACCGACCCGTTAACTAAAGATTTATATAAAAATGTACTCTCCGATTTTATCGAAACAGAAGAAGGCAAATCTCAATCCATTGAGCCCTACGGTATTTTCAGCGATAACTATTTAATGATTAATAAAATATAAATTATAACAATAACCGCTTATATAACTAATTCTATAAACTTACAATATTTAAATAAATCATTAAACAAATATTTAAATAAATAATTAAACAAACTAGCTGAAATAATTAAATAAATTACTTAAATAAATAAATAATTAATTAAACGAATTATTTAGATAAATAATTAAATAAATCAAAAAGAGCCGAACGATAAAATCTAATTGGAGAATATTGCGTAAATAATCAGCACGCTAATACGATAAATACAATATACCGTATTATTTAACGCAACTGTCTAAAATCTTATAACAGCCGCCTTATCTGTTATTCTATAAATATATTATAACTTATCTCTATTGTGCTATTGTGAATGCCGATAACCTTAACAGTTATCCGATTCGCTGCTGTACTTACTTACTATAATAAATATAGAAATATCGGCGAAGCGCCTCTTTTGTTATATTATAAATATAGATACAATAATCCCAATTAGATTAAGATATTTTTTTTTGTAACGAAAATAATAATTATAAAATTTTAGAACGCTAACGAGCGACTAGCTTCTCTTCGCAAACTACTTTATGGGGCAGTTTCTGGTCATACATTGAAATAAGACCTCTTTTAACTTCCATCATTTGCGGTTCTAAAGACCCGAATCTTTCAATTAAAAATTGAGCAGCTATCTGCGGTTTAATCACATCTCCGCATGTAAAGATATCAACCGCAGCGTAATCATACTCAGGCCATGTATGGATAGACAGATGCGATTCTGCAATTATAACCATTCCGCTGATACCGAACGGATTAAATTCATGAAACTTATGTTCCACTATTGTAGCTTTTGCATTTACCGCAGCATCAAGCATAGCTGTTTCTACAAATTGTAAATCGGCAAGAATATACGGTTTGCATTTTTTCAACTCCAAAAGCAGGTGTATTCCAAGAGAATTCATTTTTTCAACCTCCATATACATTATATTAAAAAATAAAAGCACGATTTTTTATTATATTGCATACAGATAAAAATGCAAGAAGAATTTGCTAAAAATATATATTTTTTTTTGGTTTTTTAATTTAGAACGGCAATGCTGCCTGCAACGCCGTTAAGTTTTCCGTTAAATCTTAATAATCTGACGGGACTATACGAACCGGAGTTTGGATTGATTTCATATAGTGTTTTATAAAAAATCCCATGTTTTAAAATATTATCAATAAAAAATAAATCTCCGCTGCTATTTTCGGACAGATTACCTACGTATCCTTTGATACTAGCGATATTCCTTACAGACTTATTTATGTATTTGTGTTTTTTTATATAGTGATACCTGATTCTTAATATATCATTATAAACATATCCGTTGCGAAAGGAATGCTTTAGCACCCACACGGTATTTTTATATCCTGACGCTATCGGCATTGCTGAAGCGAATTTACCTGAAACGGTATATAAACGTTTAATATATTGATTGTTTAATTTTTTATTTAAATATTTATTTTTAATCTCTTCAATATAATTTACGGCGCTCCCGTTTTTAAATTTTAGTCCGCTGAGCAGCAAATTACCTTTTTTATCGAAAGTCAGATAAGAAACATAATTTTTAAGCAGCATTTTTTCCTGCAGGGACATGGAATGATTGTTATTATTTATCTTAATTTTGCACAAGTAATTATTGAACGTATTTTTAGCGTATGAGTATAGATAGGAAATAACCCATAGGGTATTATTTTTATTATTTACGGCAAGATTGCTCAGAATACCGGAATTTCTATGTTTTATAGTCAGACATTTTCTTATATCTGTTTTATTAAAATTTTTTGACAATTTTGATAATGAATAGATGCTTCTAATATATGTTCCTTTTAGATTTTTAACATCGGAAAAGAATAATTTATTTTGAGCAGATGTTTTAGACAGTATGTCTATTTTTCCGCCGTAGTTAATTCCGCCGGTGAGTATAACTTTTTTTAAAAAATTATAGCCGGTGTTATTTCTGTTTGTTTTAAATTTAAAATAAACTAATGAGGTAACCGGGACGTCCTGAAATGTCATACCGTAGTCAACATATATAAACTTTAATTTTAAGGGTATATCAGGCATATCTGAGCTGTTCTTTTTATAGCTATTGATAGCAGACGGAGCAGACATAGAAGTATGAGCAAAAGAATTAATACTTTGATAAAGGCTTCTGCTTTTATGCTGATGCTTATTCTTAGTATTATTATTCGCGTTATTTGTTGATAAAGAGGTTTCCTGTATGGGTTCTTTTTTATTAAGCAGATAATATTTTAAAAAATTTGCATCAGGTATAAAATTTTTAATTTTTGGATGCAGGTAATTTTTTTGTTTAAAAGCCGGTTTAATGTGCGTATTTTTAATCACGTCAACCATTGTGCCGTAGTTTATTTGTTTCCAGATTATCCACGCATTTCTTAAAGGAAGTTCTAAGCAGCCTAAACTTTTATTAATGCCGTACATGCCCCTCGGAAATCCGTGAATTGCTTCGCCAAAATCAAAATAATTTATAAACGGAATATTTTTATCGTCATATGACTGATGCCATGGTGTTTTGCCGGACATTGTCGCTTCAAAATAACGTTTATATACCGGAAATATTCCGTTGTATGTCGGAGCGTCAAAAACGCCGGTATTAACGAATGAAACTAATATATTTTTTCCGTTTTTCCATAAATGCAGTGTTTTTGGAAAGGTCTTGTCAGCCCATACGACGGTCAAACCGTATTTATTTGTTTTATTATGCTCTAAATCTTTAAAAGCAGTTTTCCATACATTTTCATTAATTCTTCCGGTTGTTCTAAGTTTGTTCTGATGCTGAAAATTCATAGCTGCGCCTTCCAATATAGCTGAAAAGTAGTCCGGCTTCCAATCTGCTATAAAATTATCCGGCAGATTTTTCCAGCGCCATTTCCATCTGCAATATCTGTTATGTTCATATTTAATATATATATAATTTTTACCGCCGTCGGCGGCGCTAAAAGGAACACATTCTATCGGCAGATAATTTAAGTTAGACATTATTACGCTAAATAAATTATTTCCTTTTCTGTATATGCCGTGATAAAGATAAGGATATATAAAATTAGCAGGCATCGATATTTTTAAACGATTTTTATGCCTATATAAATTATTAATGCCGTTATTTTGCGGTTTGATTATATTATTATTGTCAGCAGAAGCAGTATGGACGGCAGCGGCGGTTCGCTTAACTGTTGTTTCAGTTAAAGATTTTGCAGATTTTATTTTAAATATCGAGAGCGTAAAATTTTTTAAAGGAACGAATATGTTTTTCTTAAAGGCATATCTGAGCGGTTTATTGAGCATGAATGCGATAGAAGAGCCGGTTAAAAAAAATATTATAAAAATAAAAATAATTATAAATAATTTTTTTTTAATATTTTTCTGATTGTTGTTCATTTTTTATATCGCTCGCTGCCGTTATAATTTTATTTATTATTACTATTTGTTACTATCTACTATTATTATTTACCATTTATTATTATTTATCATTGATTGTTACTATTTATTATTATTTACTATCATTATTTAATTTTAAATATATTTACTACCTTAGACAATTCCGAAGCCAATTTTGAAAGTTCGTTTGCTCCTATTTTTACCTGTGCTGCACTGGATGCTGCAGATTCTTGAGACTGCAAAATACTGTCTGACGATGCGGATATCTCTTCTGTTGCGGTTGACTGTTCTTCGGCAGCCGTTGCAATCAGCGTTATCATATCTTTTAGCTTAACGGAAAGCTCTTTAATTTTATTAATTTGGATGCCTGCATTTTTAGCAACATTTACCCCGTTTTTAACTTCTTCTTTTCCATAACTCATTGATTTAACGGCCTTTGAAGTGTCTTCCTGAATAGAAGATATCATATTGGTTATCTCTTTTGTAGCTTTTGTTGTTCTTTCGGCAAGTTTTCGCACTTCATCAGCAACTACAGCAAAGCCTCTTCCCTGTTCTCCCGCGCGTGCCGCTTCTATTGCTGCGTTTAAAGCAAGCAGATTAGTCTGGTCTGCAATTTCATTAATAACGGCGATAATTTCCCCTATTTTTTGAGAAGATTCACCAAGTTTATTTATAACATCTGAAGCATTATCTACAGATTTTTCAATGGATGTAATTTCCTTAATAACATTTTGAACGGCGTTATAGCCTTCTTCGGTGGCTTTTTGCGTATAATCGGCTTCCTGAGCGCCGTTGCTTGAATTTTTCGCAATTTCGACAATTGCAAGGGTTAATTGTTTAATGGATTCAACTATCGACGAACTGTTTTTCTTCATATGGTCTATCGCATCTTCAAGTTCTGAAGACGATGCGTCCAATTCTGTGCTGGAACTGGATACCGATTCTACGGCTTGAGTAATAGAAGTTACATTGTTGGTTAGCGAGTCTATCAATATATTAACGTGATTTACGAGCAGACCTATTTCGTTTTTAGGATTTACGTTTATTTTTATTTTAGCTCTTAAATCTCCTTTTGCAACTTCGCCTATCTTATTTGTTGTGTTTATCAATTCTTCTATTAGGAATTTTTTAAAATAATAGCTTATTGCGAGCAATAGAAGCAATGCTAAAATTGGGAGAATTACAAAGAAATCAATAAGTATTTTAATTTTTGAGGCAGATTTTGCAGCTATTTTTTTATTTACGAAGTTCAGGTTAGCAATTATGGCGTTTATTTTTGTTTTAAAATAATCAGGGTTAATAGCTCGTCCTGCTTTAACAGGATTTTTTAACAGCCTGACCATATTAGGCCTGTATGATGCCATAAATTTTTTGAGCTGGAGCATCTTAATATTAATCTGTTTATTTGAGGATTTTTTTAAATATTTCTTTTTGACGCCAAAAACAGTTTTGAAATTTTCTCGGCTGAATCCGGCGGTAAATCCGTTTATAGATAATGTGTTATCAACGCGGGCTTTTTTTATCGCATTTCTTAAATTAAATATTTTTTTATCTATTGCAGATGAATTAAATGTTTTCTTTTCTATTTTTGCTATTTTTAAATCTTTTTGTCTAAGTTTAGAAAGATATATTATACTGATTGTATTTCTCTGAACTTTTAATAAGGAAGATATCGTTGAACCTATAACGGATTGCGTATAGGAGTAGTTTTTGAAGGAATTTATATAACCCATAATTACAAAATTGCCTATTAGAATTACTACAAACATCATTATTGCCGCAAAATATAGTCTTGATTTAAAGGTAGCAAGCATTTTGTGAACACTCCTCTAATATAATTGTTATTTGATTTTTGACCGGTATTAATTTTATTGTTTATTATTATTATAGCTTATTATTTATTATAGTATTATAGAATGTATTGCAGAATGAACTTCTCACATTAAAATTAAAACATTAAAATATTAATTAATTTATTAAGTTAATTAGATTGCACCGATTTCTATTCCAGATATCATTATTATTATAATAAGAATGATAAAAATTAATAAATATGTGAGATAAATCTGTTTTTTAGCTTTTATCTTTTTAATTTTTAAAAATATAAAGAAGCTTGTAAATGTAATTAAAAGACTAAAAAAAAATACCACGCCGGCTATATATAAATATAAAAACACTTTATCCATAACTGTTAGAATTTATTAGAATAAATTATATAATATATTATTAATTAGAATATTCCTTAGATGAAATTTATTTTATTTTATTACAATTGAAACAGTATTATAATACATTGAATATGGAAATACAAAGATATTTATTATTTATATTTTATATTAACATTAAAACGGATAAATTCACATAATTATGCTAATCTCATATTGGTCTAATTTTGTAATTATATTACATAAATATTTAACTATCATTAATAAAATAAAAAAAGTATTGACTTTATTTAAATAACTTATTAATATTTAAAATTGTGCCGATATAGTATATAATGAATAGTATGAATTCATTCTTATATATGTAAATATTTTTATATCAATGTTTTTATTGGTTTTTGTTGTTTAAAAATATAAAAGAATTAAAAGCAATGGAAATGAATAAAAAGAAATTAAATAAATAAACTGAGGAATATATAGTTTTTATGATATAAAAATATAACATAAAAAGGAGGTGAATAAATAATTATGAAAAAAATTACAGGTATTTTTATTATTATTTTAGGATTTGTTGCGCTTAATGCGTCAATAGCTTTTGCATCTTCAGGCGCTTCGCTTTTTAGTTCGGAAGGATGCGTAGCCTGCCATGCTATTAACGGCAGCGGCGGTTCAGTCGGACCTAATCTTTCGCATGTAGGCAGCACAAAAAGCCTTTCATGGATTAAAACTCAGATTACAGACCCGTCGGCTCATTTTGCATCTGGAAGCACTGTTACAATTAACGGCAAATCATTTATGGCCATTATGCCTGGTCATAAAAGTATGTCAGCTGCAAAATTAAATGCGTTAGCCGGCTATCTTGAATCATTAAAGTAAAAGGTTAAATCATTAAAGTAAATCATTAAAGTATTAAACTAAAAAAATGGGGGGAAATTCAAAATGAAAAAATTCTTTTCAAAATTAATCAAATCAAAAATTTTAACCGCTTCAGTTTTAGGTTTAGGTGTTCTTGCATTCACATCAACAATGGTTTTTGCAGCTACCGGTCCGCAGCTTTTCAGTTCTGACGGATGCATTGCCTGCCACACTATTAACGGCAAAGGCGGTTCAGTCGGACCTAATCTTTCGCATGTAGGCAGCCAGAGAAGTCTTTCCTGGATTAAAACCCAGATAGTGACGCCGGGAGCTCATTTTGCATCTGGAAGCACTGTTACAATTAACGGCAAATCATTTATGGCAATTATGCCTAATCATAAAAGTATGCCGAAATCACAGGTAAATACCTTAGCTGCTTATCTGGAATCTTTAAAATAATGAACTGCCTGAAAATCGACGGCTATAAATTGTTGTTGCATGGATATATCAATCATTTAAATTAAACAATTATTTTAATTAAGGAAGCTTGTTAAAATTTTTGTATTTTATTAATTTTTGAGAATTCAGTTTTTTTATATTTTTTGCACGCAGCAATGCTGGCAACTTTTTTAAATGCTTAGGAGATGGACATTGCTAAGCTTTGTTTAATCTTCTAAGCATTTTTTTTATTTACTTATTTATCTGTCTGCTTTTTTTATTCGTCTTCTGCCGCCTCGCATTAGTTAAATGAAATTAATTTGATTTTATAGATAAACTCAATATATTTCTTTATTTATCTGTTTATCTGCTTATCTGCGCACTTACTTTTTCCTATCCGTCTTCTGCCGCCATGCATTAATTTAGTTAAATTAAATTAAATTAACAGATAAATTCATTATTCTTTGCTCAAATTTTATAATAAACTTTTTTATTGATTTTTTTATTGATAAGATTACTTCGATAATCTATAATAATAAGAATAATAGTCGGCATTAATTAATAATGCAATTATATATACTTAAATATTGCAGAATGTGTTATATTTAATATAATGTTCTTGTTTTTTTTTGAGCATTTTGCGTTGTTTAATTTAATTTATTTTATTGTATTTATCCTTTAAGTAAGGTATCTAAAATTAAGCGAACTAAGTTAATAAAAATCATAAAAGGAATAAAATATTATGGAATCAGCTTTACCAGAATCAGACTCACAAACTTTGTCCTCAAAGCCTGATTTATCTTTAATAGACAAAAAGATTTTAAATGTCCTGCAGACTGATTTCCCTGTTTCTGTCAGACCGTTCCGGAAAATAGGTTCAGAGCTTGGAATAACAGAAGAAGAAGTAATAAATAAAATTATTAACTTAAAGCAAGCAAAGGTAATCAGACAGGTAAGCGCAATATTCGACTCGCATAATATAGGATATAAAAGTACACTTGCTGCTTTCAATGTTCCGGATGCGCAGGTTGAAAACGCGGCATCGGTTATCAATGCTCATAACGGCGTGAGTCATAATTATCTCAGAAATAACCCATACAATATATGGTTTACTATTACATTGCCGCCGGATAAAGATTTTAATGAAGAAATAGGGCTTATGGCAAAGAACGCTAAAGCTGAGGATTATCTTATTCTTCCTACATTAAAACTATTTAAAATAGGCGTCAATTTTGATATGACGGGAGAAAGCGAACAGGCGTCTCAGGTTAATACAGGTTCTAATAAAACTTCCAAATTTAAATATTTTTCTCAGGATGATGCCATAGAAGATTCTAAAATAAATATCAGCGAATTTGAAAAAAATTGTATAAGAGAATTGCAGAAAGATTTGGAAATTACGCCTGAACCTTTTAAAAATGCAGCTTCAAATTTAAATATTTCTCAGGAAGAGCTTTTGTCTCAAATTGATAAATTTATTGCCGAAAAAAAAATGCGCAGATTCGCTTGCGTCCTGCATCACCAAAAAGCAGGATTCAGTTATAATATAATGGGGATATGGAAATCAGAAGAAAGCGAAGCCGACAGAAACGGAAAGATAATGTCTTCAATAAATGAGGTTTCTCATTGCTATCTGAGACCTGTATATCCTGGTAAATGGGAATATAATATTTTTACTATGATTCATACAAAAAATGAAGAAGAAGCCCTTAATACAATGAACAAAATAGCAGAACTCACCGGCATAAAGTCTTATGACAGTTTAATAAGCACAAAAGAATTTAAAAAGGTAAGAGTTAAATATTATATATAAATATTAATTAAATTAACAAAATATGTTCGCTGTACTTATTTTTCGAACATTATATCGGGTGAAAATTAAATAAATGTTTAATTCTACCATTTTAATATCGGAATACTTTTTATATCCTCTTATTTTATGTTCTATTATAGGTCTTGCAATAATAATTGAAAGACTATACGGTCTGCGAAAGACTAAAATATTTCCTCAGGATTTAATAGTCAATATCGAAGATGCTTTAAAAAAAGGAGATATAGAAAGAGCAAAGGGGTTTTGTTCAAATTCTGCGACGCCTTTGACGAGGGTTTATCTCTCAATAATAGAAAATTATCAAAATTCTATAGATACGGTCAAATTAGAAGTGGAAGAGGCGGGGAAAAGGGCTTATTCCGAACTTGAAAAAAATTTGGAAGGTTTAAGCGCAATTACAACTATCGCGCCGCTTCTTGGACTTCTCGGCACCGTCGTTGGAATGATTAAAGCTTTAAGCGCAGTTTCTTACAGCAGCGGAATAGCTAACCCGCATCTGCTTGCTTTAGGTATATCTGAGGCATTATATTCCACGGCAATGGGCTTAATAATTGCAATTGTGTGTTTTTTATTTTATAAATATTTTGTTTCGAGAGCTTTTAGCTACGCCGTAATAATGGAAGATATGGCATCTTCGCTAATATCAAAAATAAAAAAAGATTAAGAAAAAGATTGAAAAACTAAAAATTAAAAAAAATAAACAATAAAAATAAATATATTTAGGAAAATCTGCAAAAATTCTCTCTTTTTTAAAGGAAAGATGCAGGCAGACTGCATGTAGAAATTTTCAGAGCTTTTTGAAATTTATTTATATCTAATTTAAAATATCAAATAGTATACATAAAATAATATAAATATACATAAAATAAATCAATTATAATTCAGTATAATTCAGTCTTAATATATTTAATATATATGAAATTTGCAGAAAGAAAAAAACGCGACCCTATTATAAATGTTATTAATATGGTTGACGTCTTTTTAACTTTATTAATATTTTTTATGATGACTACAACGTTTGCGAGCAATTCAGGAATTAAGATACATCTTCCGAAATCGGGGCTTCGGTCTTCCGCCGCTTCAAAAAAACCGATTACTATATATATTACAAAGCTTGGCAATGTGTATTACAAGAAAAAGAAAATAACATTAAAAAAACTTTCGGAAGTTTTATCTTTTTTTAAAAAATCAGGAGCAAATCCGACTATTGTAATTAAAGCAGATAAAGCATCAAAAGTTTCAAGCGTTGTCGCCGTTATGAGTTCTGCTATTAAAAACGGACTTTATAAAATTGCCATAGCTACTAAAAAATAAAATACGTTAACGCATTTTAAATACATTTCTATTTGAGGATAAATAAATTGATAGACAGATATTCTTTGCCGGAAATTTCTAACATATGGTCGTTAGAAAATAAATATAATACGTGGCTTCAGGTTGAACTTGCGGTATGTTCGGCTTATAATAAAATCGGCAGGATACCTGATAAATCATTAGAAAATATTTTAAAAAACGCAAAATTTGATGTTGCGGAAATTGAAGAAACTGAAAAAATAACAAAGCATGACGTCATTGCCTTTCTGACTAACGTTGCAAAGTATGTAGGCGAAGATTCAAGATTTATTCATTTAGGACTCACATCTTCGGATATAGGCGATACTTCTTTTTCTCTGTTGTTCAGGCAGGCGCTTAATCTGAACCTGTCAAAAGCTAAAATTCTTGCAGAAAGTTTATTGCAGAAAGCCCTTAAATATAAGTATACCTCTATGATGGGCAGAACTCACGGAATACATGCAGAGCCTATAACATTCGGTTTTAAACTTCTTATATTTTATGAAGAAATTAACAGAGGAATTGTCAGACTAAATAAAGCTATAGAGACCGTTTCATGCGGAAAACTGTCGGGAGCTGTGGGAACATTTGCAAATTTTCCTCCTGAAGTAGAAAAAATAGCTCTTGATATTTTGGATTTGAAACCTATTTTGTCAAATCAGGTAATTCAAAGAGATATATATGCGGAATGTTTCTATGCTATTGCGTCGCTTGGCGCTTCCTGTGAAAAAATAGCCCTTGAAATGCGGCACTTAATGAGAACCGAGGTTTCGGAAGCTGAAGAAGCTTTTTCTGCCGGACAAAAAGGCTCGTCGGCTATGCCGCATAAGAAAAATCCTATTGTCTCCGAAAATATCTGCGGGCTTTCCAGAATATTAAGGTCAAATTTAATGTCGGCTCTTGAAGATATTCCTCTGTGGCATGAAAGGGATATTTCGCATTCTTCGGTGGAAAGAATTATAACGCCTGATTCTACAATCTTAATGTATTATATCCTAAACCAGCTTATTAATTTAGTTGACAATATGGTTGTCCATGAAGACAGAATGCTTAAAAATATGCAGTTGACAAAAGGCGTTATTTTTTCGCAAAAAGTTTTGCTTGCCATGATAGATAAAGGGATGCTCAGGGAAGATGCATATAAAATTGTTCAGAAACTTGCCCATCAGGCTATTCAGACGGAAACAGAATTTGCAGTTCTGCTAAAAAATAACGGCGATGTTCTGAAATATTTAAACGAAGCTGAAATAAACAGCTTATTTGATATTAACTATTATTATAAAAATATTGATTTTATTTTTGAAAGGTCCATGTCATTATTTCCTCCTCCCGCTCCGGCAGGCAATGCTATAACAAAAGCTACAGTTAAAGTTATATTGAAAGACGAGGTTTTAGACCCTCAGGGAAAGGCTGTTTTATCTGTTTTAAAATCGTCGGGATATAATAATATTGAAGATGTCAGAGTCGGAAAGCATATAGAATTAACTATTAGACAAAATAATATTATTAATAATATTAATAATATTGACAATATTGATGCTCATGACGGCAATAATAATAATGGCGACGTCAATGATAATATCGGCATCAGCGGGTCAAGTAAAAATAATATGTCAGGGTTGACTCAAAAAATGTTAACTGAGGAATTAAAAGATATTTCTGAAAAGATATTATCTAATCCTGTAATAGAAAACTTTGATATTGAGATTAATAATTATTGAGAATAATTATTGAGACGGTTAATAAAAAACTTTAATATTGAAATTAATATTTATTTAGATTATTTATTGAGACGATTATTAGAAAACTTTTAATAAAAAACTTTGATATTGAGATTAATAA
>JAKAFU010000037.1 GCA_021825865.1 bacterium | reverse complement strand
TCATATATGAAAGACGGTGTTCTTAAAACTATAAATGCCGATTTAGTTCTTATGGGATACGGAAGAAAACCCGTTATACCGGAAGGGACAGATAAACTAGGCATTGATTTCGATGCAAGAGGCAGGATAAAAATTAGCAGCGCTATTCAGACTAATATTCCGCATATTTACGCATCGGGAGACGTGAACGGTCTATCAATGCTTTTTCATTCTGCCGAAAGACAGTCGTTAGTATGCGCCAATAATATTTTCGCCGGCAATACTCCAATAGACTACATGGACTTTAACGCAGTGCCTACCACCGTTTTTACGTTTCCTAAAGCTGCATACGCTGGTATTCTGCCGGCGCAGGCAGAGAAAATGGGCATTAAAGTCATGGAATGTTCCTACGATTTTGTCGTTGATGCTAAAGCTCAAATTTATAACGAACTAAACGGAGAAATAAGAGAATTTTTTGATGCAAAAACTTTAAAAATTATCGGTGCATGGATTATTGGAATAGACGCCGAGCTTTTAATAGGTGAATTAGTTACGGCAATACAAAATTCGCTGGATGTTCACACTGTAGCAAGTCTTCCAAATCAGCATCCGACAAGCAGCGAAGGCGTCGCTAAGGCAGCAAGAAAACTGTTGTAGGATTTTTATATATTTAAAAATCTTCATATTTAATATGTTATATGCTTAATGCAAAATTAATGTAAAATAATGATGATAAAATATATAATTAATACTATTAATGATAAAATCTATAATTAATATGATAAGATAGTATTATATAATTAATATAATACATATAATTAATATAACAACATATAGTTATAATAAATAATAATAAGTTAATTAATATAGAAAACGGAGGTTTTTCGTATGGAAAAGATTGATATTTTAAAAATTGCTTCTTTGAACGATGCCGAAAGAGCAAGCAGCATGCAGGAGTTGTTTAAAACATTGCTTTCAATGTCTGATGCGGAAAAAACAGGCGCATTAAAAGAGCTTATTAAAGAAATGGCTGAAAAAGCGTCTGACGCTCAGTATCTAAATCTTTGCAAAACCAATTTAAAACTTGCATCAAGCTTAGACGATGATACTTTAAAATCTTTCTTGAAACTTAGAATAAGCGTTTCCTCATCGCTTCCAAAAGATTTAGCCGAACGGGATATGAAATTTATAAAAGAGGGGTTAAGCAAAGTCGATGAAGATACAAGAACTAAAATAAGCAAATTTATGCAGTAAAAAAAGTGCAGCAGATTATTGTATAACGATACTGTATTATAAACTGTATTATAATAATATTATAATATTGACAGCTAATGGAGATTATGTTTAATGAATATAAATCTGAAAGATAAGAGAGCGTTAATTACCGGAGCAAGTTCAGGACTCGGTGAAATCATAGCTAAAGAATTTGCTGCCGACGGCGCAAAAATCGGTCTTAACTATCATTCACACCCTGACGCCGCCGAAAAAATCGCTTCAAACATAAGAGAAAACGGAGCCGATGTGTTTACGCTGCAATCCGATGTTTCAGACGCAGAGTCGGTAGAAGCGATGTTTGAGAAATTTATTAAACAATACGGCGGAATTGATATTCTTGTTAATAATGCCGGAATTGACGGGAACAGGGCGCTTGTATGGGAATCTGATATATCCGAATGGGAAAAAGTTGTTAAAATTAATCTATTCGGTCCTTATTATTGTGCCAGAGAAGCGCTTAAATATATGACGGTTCAAAAAAGCGGGGTTATTTTGAATATGACGTCTGTTCATGAAAATATTCCATGGAGCGGTTATAGCGGATATGCGGCGGCAAAAGCCGGCTTATCCATGCTTACAAAAACCATTGCACAGGAAGTAGGTTCTTTAGGAATAAGAGTAATGTCTTTAGCGCCCGGCGCTATTAAAACCCCCATTAATCAGAGCGTCTGGGGAAATCCAAACTCCCTTGCCGACCTTATAGACAAAATTCCGTACGGCAGACTTGGAGAACGCGAAGAAGTTGCCAAAGCAGCCGCTTTTTTAGTATCTGAAAATGCTTCTTATGTTACAGGAAGTACGCTGTTTGTAGATGGTGCGATGATAGACTATGCTAATTTTACTCACGGCGGCTGATTTATTATTTCACATTACACATTTATATCAGTTTTATTTAAGAGAAAAGCATATCTTGAATACAATATGCAAATAAAATCTTTAAATAAAATAGTATATCGGCATGTTGTGTCATGCTGCATGTATAAATAATATTAAATATAAACAGGTAAGAGAAGATAGAGTTAGTTTCTTGGCATGTCAGGAGACTTTCGCATATATAAGTAATATTAAATATAAATAGGCAGGAGAGGCTAAAAATGGCTGATACGATATTTGCTCCCGGTTGGCCCGGGATTCCGGGACGGTGGACGAGCGCAAATAAAAGCGGCGTAGGAACGGCTTTAAACGGCAGTCCGGTATGGTTTACCGTCTCTCACGGTATATTAAACGAAGTTTATTCACCGGTTATAGACCAGGCGGCTATAAGAGACCTTGGGTTTATTGTTACGGCCGACGATGGATTTTTTTCAGAAGAAAAGCGTCATTCAGTGCACGCTACAACGTATATTTATTCCGGCGTTCCTGCCTATCATATTGAAAGCCGGTGTAAAGAGGAACGCTATTGCATAGAAAAGGATATAATAGCCGACCCTGATAGAACAGTGGTTCTTTTAAGAATAAGATTTATTGCTTTAAAACCCGGAAATTACCGGCTTTATACAATTGCCGCTTCGCATTTAGATAATCACGGAGCCGGCAATACTGCATGGGTAGATACATATAAAGGAAGAACCGGACTTTTTGCTTCCCGCAAGGCTAATGCAATCTGCCTTATGAGCAATACAGGGTTTAAAACCTGTTCGGTTGGCTTTGTCGGCATTTCCGACGGCTGGCAGGATTTAATCAGGCATCGCAGCCTAACTTCTTATTATAACAGAGCAGAAAACGGCAATGTCGCTCTTACCGGCGAGATAGATTTAAAAAATTTAAAGGACGGTACTTTTGTTTTAGCACTTGGGTTCAGTCATTATCCGGTAGAAGCTGCGCTTCTGTCGAGAGCGTCTCTTAATGAAGGATTTGATTCTCTGCTTGATGCTTACTCCAGACCGTGGAGACGCTGGCAGGAATCAATTTTTCACGCAAAAGAGCGCAAACTTTTTGCAACAAGCGCTATGGTAATCCGCGTTCATCAATCAAAAAATATCCCAGGGGCTATTCTAGCCAGCCTAGCGGTTCCTTGGGGCTTTTCTAAAGGAGACGGAGACCTCGGCGGGTATCACTTAGTTTGGCCGCGGGATATGGCAGAATCGGCAGGCGGTCTTCTTGCGGCAGATATAAAAACAGAGGTGCGCGGCTCGCTTGTTTATCTTGAGGCTACCCAGGAAGACGATGGACACTGGCCTCAGAATATGTGGATTGACGGTTTGTCATATTGGGGCGGCGTGCAGATGGATGAAACGGCTCTGCCTATTTTGCTTTTTGACCTTGCCAGGCGTGAAAACGCCCTTTTAGATAATGATATTAGACGCTTTTGGCCTATGCTGAAAAAGGCGCTTATTTATATAGCAAAAAACGGACCTGTTACTCAGCAGGACAGGTGGGAAGAGGACGGCGGATATACGCCTTTTACGCTTGCATCGGAAATTTCGGCGCTTATTGCCGGAGCAGAGATTGCCGAACTTGCCGGAGACGGACGCATTGCGCCGTATTTACGCGAAACTGCCGACATATGGTATTCCTGTATTGACCGCTGGCTTTATGTTAAAGATACGGAACTTGCAAAAAAAATCGGAGTAGAAGGCTATTATGTCAGAATTACCGCTGCAGATTTTGAAGACGGCGATGAGTATGTTCCTATTAAAAATCGTCCGCCGGCTTCAAGCCATATGTCTGCAGATGCAATAGTCTGCACTGATATTACGGCGTTAGTCCGTTTTGGTTTACGCAAAGCAGACGACCCGCGCATAATTAATACGCTGAAGGTTATAGATTCTTTACTCAAAGTAGAAACCCCCGCAGGTCCGTGCTGGCACCGTTATAACGACGACGGTTACGGTGAACACGCAGACGGAAGTCCTTTTGACGGCACTGGCATAGGGCGTCTCTGGCCGTTACTTACAGGAGAGAGGGCGCACTATAATGTAGCTCTCGGAAATTTCAAAGAAGCTATGAGACTGCTTGAAACTATGGAAAATCTGGCAAGCGACGGCGGACTGCTGCCTGAGCAGATATGGGATAGTCCCGATATTCCGGAGCGCGGTCTTTTTTTTGGTCATCCTACCGGTTCTGCGATGCCTTTAGTATGGGCACACGCTGAATATTTAAAATTAGTCCGTTCTATTACCGAGGAAAGAGTCTTTGATATGCCGCCTCAGACTGCCAACCGTTATCTTAAAGACAATATAACTTCTAAGTTAATGCAGTGGCGCTTTAATCACAGACTCGGCAATATGCCTATCGGCAGCACATTACGTATAGAGACACTGGCTCCTGCTTTAATTTTATGGAGCAGCGACAACTGGAATAAAATTAACAATATAGAAACAACAGATTCAGAGCTCGAAATCTATTATGCAGACCTTAATACAGAAGATTTAAAAAGCGGTGCCGGTATAATCTTTACTTTTTTTTGGACGGAAAGTAAAAAGTGGGAAGGAAAAAATTTTCACGTACATGTCCTGTGATAAATCGGCTAATCGGCGCCTGCCGCTTCATTCAATGCAGTTGTATATTTAATTAATATCCGTTTGTTGTTCTTTCTATTTTAAATATTCTGCACTGCAACTACCTGCCATAACTGCGCAATGTATAATTTGCATAACTTTAATATTGACAAATCTTAAAAGATAAATTATATTATACATATATCTATATTTACATATATATTGTTTATAGTGTATATTAAATTTTTTCGTTTAATATCCGTGAAATCTGATATATTATTATAATAGAGCATTACATTAAAATAAATTATATAAAAATTATATAACATTACCGGGGTAAAACTATGGCAAAACTAAATATTAAAACTTACAAAAGAAGATTTAATTTAAAATTTTTATTTGCCCTATTCTTACTTTTGACTCTGCCGGTTATCTTTTCCGGCTGTGCCAAAAAACAGATTCATATTAATCAAACTAAACATATATTTAAAGTATCCTCTATAAAGACGGGATATAAAATAATAAATAAGTATCTAAGTTCTCCTGGAAATGTCTATTCTCTGAACAGCAGCGCAATATCTGCGCATATAATGGGCTATATTGTTTATGACCCGCTTCATTCCGGCGAATTTGTCCGCAAAGGCGAGCTGCTTCTTAAAATCAGCGCTCCTGCGATAGGTTCTAAATATTTTGCCGCAAAAGCTGATTATTTGAATGCAAAAACAACTTTTGAAAGAATGAAAAGACTATATAAAGAAAATTCAATATCAAAACAGTCGTTTGACAATGCAAATATGAGTTATAGAGTTGCAAAAGCTAACTTGAATGAGGCGTTAAGCTATCTTAATTATAAAAATATTTATTCGCCTCTCACAGGCGAAATTACACAAAAAAATGTTTCTGACGGAAATCTCGTGTCGCCGGGTCAAATGCTTTTAACTATACAGAATATAAATTCAATAATATTTAAAACAAATGTTAATGTGAATTATTATAGAACTTTATTAAAAAATACAAATGTTAATTTAAAAATTAATTCTATAGATAAAAAAATACAAGGCAGAATTATAACAGTTGTAAAATCTGCAAATCCTTATTCTCACACTATATTAGTAAGAATTAAAATATTAAGTCCTTCTTCAGAAAGCATATTGCCCGGTATGTATGGCGTAGCTTATTTTAAAATCGGACAAACAAAAGCTATAATTATTCCTATATCCGCAGTATTCAGAAAATTAGGTATATCCGGTGTTTACATTGTAAATAAAAGGGGTGAGGTAATGTTTCAGCCCGTAAAAAAAGGTCCTGTTTATAATAATAAATACGTAATTATTCTAAACGGTTTGCAGCCCGGGTTAACGGTAATAACATCAGGAATAAATAAATTGGAAAGCGGCGATTATGTTTCGCCGGTATTCCGAGAATGAGCTTTACCATATTTTTCGATTTGGCTTTATTTTTTTAATGCTAAAAATTAAAGAAAAATAAAGATTTAATTTAAAGTAGTAATAATCAGAATGTGAAATCATGAAATTAAAATTAAAACTAAAAAACCGCAAAGTTTTTTATTATTAACATATTAATAATATAGCAAGTTGGAGTTTTTTAAATATGGAAAAAAATTTTAGCGCTAAAATAACCGAATATTTTATAGAAAACAAGATTACGCTTCTGTTAATATTTTTTATCATAGGATTCGGTGTAATTGCTGTTTTGCTGACTCCAAGACAGTATAATCCTCAAATAATCGTTCCTGCGGCAAATATTATTGTCAGGTTTCCCGGAGCTACAGCAGATGAAGTCCAAAATTTAGTCAGCGACCCGCTTGAAAGAAAAATGTGGCAGATTCCCGGCGTTAAGCATGTTTATTCCATTTCTATGAATTCCGAATCTATAGTGACGGTTCAGTTCCATGTGAATGCAGACAGAAATCAAAGTTTGGTAGATGTTTACAATAAAGTATTCTCAAATCTTGATGAAATGCCTAAAGGCGTAATGCGTCCATTAATTAAACCTATAGACGTAAACCATGTTCCGATACTTGACATAACGCTGTGGAGCAAACAATTTTCAAACGGTAAATTGACCACAATAGCAGACAGGATTCTAAATAAATTAGACGCTGTTCACGGCACCGGAGTGACATTTTTAAACGGCGCAAGATACAAGCAGTTAAATGTATATCTGAATCCCGTTAAAATGAGCGCATATAATATTTCTCCTATGATGATAGCTCAGGAATTAAAGAATACCAATGTTTCGCTGCCTGTCGGATTTTTGCAGAATAACGATAAAAAGGCATTTGTAACGGCGGGTGGTTATTTTCATCATGTCAGTTCCGTAAAAAATTTTATTGTTTCAGTTTATCACGGCCGTCCTGTTTATTTAAAAAATATAGCAAATGTTAAATATTCGTACAAATCCTTACATTTCCTGTCTGAAATCGGTTTCGGAAAAAATTATTCTGAGATAAATGCTCATGATAAAATTATACACGGACTGAAAGGCTTATATCCGGCTGTGACGATAGCTATCGCCAAAAGGCGGGGTAAAAATGCCGTTACCGTAGTAAACAATGTATTGAATAGATTTCATTATATTGCAAAAACGTTTATGCCTGCCGGCGTGCACTATGTTATAACCAGGAATGACGGTAAAAAGGCAAATAGTGCCGTTAACAACTTATTGTTTGAACTAATTCTGAGTATTGCAATTGTTATAACGCTGCTTCTTTTGATATTAGGCTGGAGAGAAGCTTTGGTAGTTGCTTTTACAATTCCGTTAATGCTTTTTCTGACGCTTGGCATAGCATTTGTATTTCATCAGACATTAAACAGAATAACATTGTTCGCCCTCATACTGGCTTTGGGATTACTGGTTGATAATGCAATAGTCGTGGTCGATAATATCGAAAGGGTTTTTTCGCGGGAAAGAAATATATTGCCTACTTATGCTGTTGATGCAGTAAATGAAATCGGCAACCCTAATTTTTTTGCTACTCTTGCCGTAATAGCATCTTTTATACCTATGCTGTTTGTTACGGGAATGATGGGTCCGTATATGAGACCTATACCGTTTAACGTGCCTATAGCTATGGTTGTGTCTTTGTTCGTAGCATTGTCTATCGTCCCATGGTTTTATCTGAAATTAATGTCGACAAATAAAGGAATTGAACTTCTCAAGAAGAAAGAAAAAAAAGCTGAAGAAAGAAAAGGCAAAGATAATTTGTATTCTAAAATCATTAGGCCTTTACTTATAAGCAAGAAAAAAAGGGTTGTTTTTATCGGAGTTATAGTCGTTTTATTTTTTGCATCTATTTCCTTACCTATTGTTAAATTAGTAAAATTCAAAATGTTGCCTGTTGCTAATACAAACACTTTTCTTATAACTATAAATACTAAGCCGGGTTCTTCGTTTGAAAAAACTAATTTAGTAACAATGAATGTAATTAATTATTTGAAGAAAATAAAACAGATTAAAAATTATACGGTAGATGTGGGAACGCCTTCAGTCATTAATTTTTCAGGTTTGCTGAGAGGTTCCGATTTTAGAAATGCGAGCTGGTTTTCTGAAATAAGCGTAAATCTTGTAAATAAAAATAAACGGAATACGTCTTCGCATCAGCTTGTCTTAAATATTTTGCCGGTAGTACATAAAATCGGAAAAAAATATGATGCAACAATAAAAGTCTTAGAGAGTCCTCCTGGACCTCCCGTCAAATCTACAATAGTTGCAGAAATTTACGGCAGCAATTATAATGAGCAGGAAAAGCTGTCGTCGGCAGTTGAAAAGCAGATGAAACTAACTAAAGGCGTGACGGATGTTAATTCGTCATATAAAAAACCGCTCAAAAAAATAGAAGTCTTATTAAGACGCAGAAAAGCGGCTTTACTTGGAATAAATACCGAAATGGTTGCAAAGACGCTCTATTTGCTAAATTATGGTATGCCGGTCGGGACGCTGCATATTAAAAATCATCTGCATCAGGTTAATATTTTATTAAGAATGTCTGCAAATTATAGAAAGAATGTAGCTTCTTTATCTAATATATGGATTTTTGCTCCTGCTGCAAATAAACTAATACCTTTAGATTCTGTTGTCAGAATTAAACACGCATATTTAACAAATATGATTTATCACAGAGATTTAAAACCGGTAGTTTATGTTTACGGCAAAGTTGTAAAAAGAAGCCCTATGTATGCCAATATAAGTTTGATATTGCATTTTCTAAAGCACCCTTTGCCGGCCGGTTATCATATTAGGTGGGGCGGAGAATGGCATTTAACCCTGAAAGTTTTTGCTCAGTTAGGCGCGGCTATGCTAATTGCTATCTTACTTATATATGTTCTTTTAGTAGGCTATACGGGTTCATTTGTGCTGCCTGTAATTTTAATGGGGGCAATTCCTCTGGAAATGATAGGCATAATGCCGGGTTTTGCATTTATAAACGTTTATTTTACTGCAACATCAATGATAGGCGCAATTGCACTATCCGGAATAGTCATAAGAAATTCTCTTTTGCTGCTGGAATTTATTACTAATAAAAAAAAGGAAGGTTATGATATAATAGACGCTCTCGTGGAAGCCGGCTCTATGAGATTCAGACCGATACTGATTACCGCGCTCGCCGTAATATTCGGTTCGGCAATACTCGTAACCGACCCTGTGTGGAACGGGCTGGCATGGTCGTTGATTTTCGGGATGTTTGCATCTACTATACTGACCTTAATAGTTATTCCGGTTATTTACTATATGTTTGAAAAAAAGTCATGGCATAAAGAAGAAACTCATGAAAATTTATAATAAATAATAAAGGAGTAAAATTATGACTGTTAATTTTGAAATTACTCAAAATAATATAGGTATTGTTGATTTAAGTTTTGGAGATAAAAATGAATTATACATACAGGAAATGAATGAAATTATAAAAGTAATCACAGAGCAGATTTCGGGACAATACAGCTTAAGGGCTATATTAATAAAAAGCTCTAATCCGCAATATTTTGCCGTAGGACCTTCTATTAAAAAAATTAAAGATTTAGATAAAAACGATGCCAGATACTTTACTACAGTTTTAAATAAAATGGTTAGTCATATTGAAAATATAGAAGTTCCGGTTATTGCAAAAATTAAAGGAACTGTTTCAGGTATAGGTTTTGACATAACAGCCGCCTGCGATTTTAAATTTGCAACAATTGAATCTACGTTTGCCGATTATTCCGTCAGATGCGGCATTGTTTCGCCTTCCGCATTAATAAGCAGGCTAATTTTTTTGATTGGCGCTCAAAAGGCAAAAGAAATTGCATTGTCAGGTAAAAGATTTTCTGCAAAAGAAATGCATTCATTCGGTTTTTTAACGAATGTATTGACAGAAGAAGATATTGACGGTTATGTTGATAATTTTTTAAATGATTTTAACGAATTATCGGCTGAATCATTGAAAATAACTAAAAAATTTTTCAATGAAATGATGCAGAATCAAATAAAGAATTCTCCGTTTCCGATGGTTGACGTATTTTCAGAACTTTTTCATTCTAATAAATTTCTTAAGGCGCATTTAGAATCGATTATTAATCTTAATTTGTAAATTCTGATTTATAATTCTTTTATTTTTTTTGACATATATAATGCATAATTTACTATCTATATGTAGCAGGCGGAAAAACTGATGTTTATCTAGTAAAAATTAGTTTTTAATAATTATAATTATCTATCATTTTAATACCTATAAAAACAATAAGTTATATATATTTAAATTTTATTTAAAAATTATTTTTATTTTTTGCTTGACAAACCAGATTAGTATATTCTATATTTAGAATATACAGATATTAAAAATTAAAATTAATAATTACTTAATTTAATAAGTTAATAATCTTTTGTTTAATTATAAAATCAGGTTTTAAAAAGTGAATCAAAATTATTGCGACAACGAAAATAATTTAAATAATAAATGTAAAGAGTTAGCTAATATATTTAAATTATTATCAAATCCCACAAGACTCGGCATTCTTTGCATAGTTTGCGATGAGGAAGTTAGCGTAACCGACATATCTTCGGTGTTAGGAAAATCTCAATCAAATATTTCTCAGCATTTATCTGTTTTAAGAAACACAAATATGGTAGATTTTAAGAGGGAAGACAATAAATTGCGTTATTACCTCAAAAATACCAAAATAAGCCAGCTCATAAAAGATATTAAAGATGTTCAGAAAACCAGCGATTTAAAAGAATTAAAAATATCTCAGTCTGCTTCAAGCAACAGCAGTTATAAAAGTTAAAAAACTTACTGCCGTTTTAAATCAGGTCGGTAAGTTTATTTATTTTGCGTTACATAGTTAACAGTCTAACAATTAAATAAGAATTACGAATAAGGAGGATATTCTAAAATGAGTGAAGAAGTAAAAAATCCGATTACGGAGAAGATTGAAAGTACTAAAGGCGGACATTTTTATAAAGAAATCATGAAAGATTTCCGAATTAAAGAATCTCTGCACGGCTGTCTAAATTGCGGTACTTGTGTTGCAAACTGTCCTGCAGCTGCTTTTTATGATTACTCTCCACGCGAAGTATGTCAGATGATGATAGAGGGCGATGAAGAGACTATTGAAGAATACATGAAGAGCAAAATATGGAACTGCGCTCAATGTTTCAGCTGCAAATACAGATGTCCTAAAGAAAATTCAGCAGCCGATATCGTTATGACTATGAGAGAAATTGCAGTAAGAGAAGGATTAGCTGCAGAAGCTCTTGCCGGTTACACAAGAATAGCAAAATTAGTTTTAACCCGCGGAAATCAGCTTGCGCCGGATATGCTGTCTCCAGATGCCTTTCCTGATTGGGGTCCAAGGATGATCGAATTATCTTCAAAAAAAATGGAAATGAGAGAAGAACTTTTTAAGGGATTCCCCGGAATGAACGTTGTTGACAGAGCATGGGCGGCCGAAGATTTTACAATTTATGAAATGCAGAGAATTTGGGAAGAAAGCGGCGCATTAGAAAAAGTAGGAACAGTGTTCCCGTTTCTGGTTGATATAGTACAGGACGACATGGAAGATAAAAAGGAAGAAATGGAAGCTAAAATTGAAGCAAAAAAAGCTAAGTTGGCTGCGGCAGGAAAATAAAATATAACAAAATTTATATTGAGTTAAAAAAATAAAAAGCAGCAATATTTCAGATTGTGCTAGTTTGTATAAAATTTAAAATAATTTAGATATCATAATTAATAACGGTACATTAAAAGAAAGTATATTAAATTAACAAGGAGGGCATTATCGATGTCTTACGAAATAAACGACGTTAAAACCGCCATTAATCATGGAAAAGGAATGAGCTATCACGTACATGATATAAGAGCGGAAATGAAAAGGCTGGAAGAAGAGGGAGAAATTAAAATAGGTCATATTATTGGACCGTATAAAGAAGAAGAAGTTATGTACGGAATTAAAAAGAAGATTCCTCTGGATATGCATTATCAGCATAAGAGCTGCGGGCAGTGCGCAAACTTGCCGGGCGTTCCAAGGTCTAATTTTTTCTATAGAGACAAGCTTGGAATTAAATATTATAACGATATGCAGCAAACTTCCTGCACTGCTTGGAACTATCATGCATCAGGTCTAGGAAACTTAGTTCAGCTTGGAGCCGTCGCAGCAAGAAACTGGCACAGAGCTTATGAAGAAGGTTATAACTTTACGATTCATTGTGTAACAAGTTTCGGTAATTATCTTGAAATGAGGCATTTACTTGTCGGTAATAAAGAACTGAGAGATGAAGTTAAAAAAATATTGGCAAAGTTAGGCAGAGAATTGGTAATACCGGAAGAAATTGTACATGACAGCGAAATTGCATATGCATTGAGAGATAAGATTTTAGCTAATGCAGATCCTAAGAGACTTGAAGGAATTAAAGGATTAGTCGGGGTTGAACATTACGGCTGTCATTTCTTCAAACAGGTTTCCGATGATATAATAGGCGGCAAAAGACCTATCGTTGTCGGCGGTCTTGCATCAACGCTGGGTGTTCAGATGGAAGAATATTCTAAATGGTTTATGTGCTGCGGATTTGGATTTAGACACATTCTCGTTAATAGAGAATTTACGAGATCAGCTCAAAATATCAAACTAAAAGCTATTAAGGAAGAAGTTAATCCTGACATGATATTAGTTAATTGCACAGGATGCGGAACAACTTTTGATAAGACACAGTGGATTCAGAAGGCTGTCGGAGAAGATTATCATTATCCGGTTATATTTTATTCTCAGCTAGCGGCATTGGCATTAGGAGCTCATCCGTTTAAAGAAGCAGGATTAAATTTCCACGTTACTCCTGTAGAACCGCTTCTTGATAAAATGGGAATTTCATATAATTAATTTAATAGTTAATATATGTAATTTGAGGTATAAAATATTTTAAGATATATTGTATAACTTAACATATTTAACTTATTAACAAAAATAAATAAATTAATTTTCTCAAAATGGCGCGTTCTTTCGGCACAGCAAGTTTCATTTTGCTGTATCGGCTGTTGATTATGCCTTATATTTGAATTTTTGAGATTAGATATAGGGTAAGTGCCAAAAAACTATTTAAATATATTATTTATTAACAAGGAGGTATTTTAAGGTGAAAACAGTTTTAGTTATCGGCGGAGGAGTTACAGGTCTTAAAGCATCGCATGAATTAGCAGAAATGGGATACAATGTTTCATTGGTAGAAAAGCAGGATTATCTCGGCGGTCAGGTTGCAAAACACAAGTATTATAAATTAGCGCCGGATATGCGTTTAGTAAGCGAGGTTCTCGACCCTGTTATTAAAAATGTAGAAAGCAATTCCAATATTAAAGTTCATAAGCATTCGACAATTACTGCATTATCAGGTAATGCACCTGAGTTTAAAGTTAAAATTAAAAATTCAAAAGGCGAATCTGAAGAAACTTTTGGCGCTATTGTTGTAGCAACCGGTTTTGAACATTTTGACCCAACAGTTAAGCAGGAATATGGCTATAGCAGATTTAAAGATGTTGTCACAAATGCAGAAGTAGAAGAATTATTAAATCCAAACGGACCCACAAAAGGCGAACTTAAAAGACCGTCTGACGGAAAAATCCCAAAAAAAGTTGCAATATTTCAATGCGTCGGTTCAAGAGATAAGCAAGTAGGAAATCCTTATTGCTGCAGAGTAGGCTGTGTCGTTTCTACAAAACAGGCTATAGAAATTAAAGAAAAATATCCTGATACGGAAGTTTATGTATATTACATGGATATGAGAATGTTTGGCAGAGGATGGGAAGAACTATACGGAAAAGCTATGGAAGAATATGAGGTTATTTTTACTAGAGGCAGAGGCGCAGAAGTAACTCTAAAAAATCAGCAATTATCGTTGAGAGCTGAAGAAACTATTATGGATAGACCTATTCAACATTCTGTCGATATGATAATTTTAGCGGCAGGACAAGCGCCTGGCGACGGAACTATCGAAGCAGCTAAAATACTCGGAATTAAACAAAATGAGTATGGTTATTTGGCTCCAAAAGATGATTTTTTAAGTCCGAATGAATCTTCTAAAGCCGGAATATTTATTGCCGGAGCAGATAAAGGTCCGTTGGATGTGGAAAATTGTATAGTTGAAGGAGCTGCTGTAGCTGCAAAAGTCGCTTCATCTTTAAAATAATTTTAGAATAAATTAAAATTCTAACACAGAAATAATTAAGGAGTTAATTAATATGGCGGAAAATACTGATAAAATGGTTATTGACGGCGTAGAGCTTGTAGGTATTTGGAAAGAATTTATGCCGTCAAGAATTTTATATGAAGATGTTACTACAGAATTTCTTGACGAGGTTAAAAAATTGCCCGGAGGTTCTACAATTGCCAAGTGTTATCAATGCGGCACTTGTACAGGCGGCTGCACACTGCCTGAATTTGTTGATAAATTTAATCCGCGTGGTTTTATAAATCTTGTCAGAAGAGGACATTATGATATTTTAGTATCTGATTATAAGGATTTAGTGTGGAAATGCGTATCCTGCAACAGATGCACACATAGATGTCCAAGAGGTGTTAATACTCAAGAAGTCGTGAGAGCTATTGCAAAGTTCCTTGAAGACAGAAAGGTCTTCGGTAAATTGACAAATGACGAAGCATTTGACGAAATATTTATGGACGAAGTTATCAATGACGGAAGAATAGATGAAGTTAAGATAGTAAAAGATTTCTATTCTAAAACAGGAAGACTCAAAG
Source organism: bacterium (assembly GCA_021825865.1). Classification (GTDB taxonomy): domain Bacteria; phylum SZUA-79; class SZUA-79; order Acidulodesulfobacterales; family Acidulodesulfobacteraceae; genus Acididesulfobacter. Next base: position 1,294 of record JAKAFU010000037.1, on the reverse strand, counting down.
ATATGATGAGCGGGGACCAATTATCCTTAGGCTTTAAAATGTTTACAAGCGGGAGAATCAAACTATTTGGAGGCAAAATTAAAGATTGGAAAAAAGTCTCCCAGAAGTTAAAGGAGGAATTACAATGAAATTAGGTTATTTTCCAGGCTGTTCATTAAAGGGAATGGCAAGAGCATATGATGAATCTACAAAAATAGTTGCTGAAGGTTTTGGCATTGAATTAATGGAAATAGACGATTTTAATTGCTGCGGTGCACTCGAAGCCAAAGGTTCTAATGAAAAACTTTCATATATGCTTCCTGCCAGGGTTATGGATTCTGCTAAAGGCAGATTTCATGTAGATGCCGTGGTAACTCCATGCAACGGATGTTATCATAGTTTACTGAGAACTAACGCTGCTATGAATGAGAATGCAAATGCCAAAAGCGATGTTATAAGTTTTTTAAAAGATGTCGGCTACGGTTCTTATGAAGGCGATATAGACGTTAGACATTTTCTTGAATTATTTTATAATGAAGTAGGACCAGAAAAAGTAAAAAATGCCGTAAAAAAATCTCTAAAAGGTTTAAAAGTCGCATCTTATTACGGCTGTTTATATGAAAGACCTAAAACTATTACTAAAACCGGCTATAAAAGCAATAGAGACGATTCAGAAAATCCGTATTTTCAGGATGAGCTTTTAGCTGCTACAGGAGCCGAGGTTGTAAAATTCGACGCTGCTGCTTCTTGCTGCGGGGGCGCTCATGCTCTTCAGGATGAATCATTGTCGGCAACACTATCGGCCACTATCTTGTCAGCCGCTAAAAAAGCAGGAGCTGATATTCTTGCTCTTCCGTGTCCGCTATGCGGAGCTGCATTAGATATAAAGCAGCCTGAAATAGTTAAGGTTCATGGAAATGACGCTAAAATTCCGGTTGTTTATTTTACTCAATTGATAGGTCTTTCCATGGGAAAATCTGCCAAAGATTTAAAATTGACAGATCCTATTTCTAATCCAATGGATGTGTTAAAATCTAAAGGATTGGTTTAAGTTTTATCTTATAAGCATATAAGATGATTAGCCGTAATTTAGATTATCTTATATATAATTTTATGCCTATCTTTTAATTAGTAGTTTAATGATTATTAATTAAATTTTAGGCATTTTTTTTAAATTAATAGATATAGTAAAAAAAATTATGTAATATAATCTATTGTCAAGCAAATAAAAATGTAGTATTATAAATTTTGTTTAATTTTATTGACAATTTCAAAATTTAATAAAAAAATTATTTTAAGGAGAAAAGAATCTTAT
>JAKAFU010000068.1 GCA_021825865.1 bacterium | reverse complement strand
TTTATTTCCGCCGTTATCGGTATATTTTTCGTCTATATATTTAGCCGCATTGTCAAAGAGTTCTTTTTTGCCGATTAATATATTATTCCCGTTATATGTAAAACTTAACCCGTATCCGCCTATTTCTTTATAATTATAATTTTTTATAAAATTATTTATGCCGTCAGCATGAACTTCGTTATCTATTAACGCGCCGTTCAAATCATTCATTAAATCATTCGTCCGGTTAAACTTATTTGATTTATTAAATCTATTAACATTTTTACCGCCGTTTTTAATAGTCTTCTCCCATTTTTCTGTTATAGCCTTTGCGATTGGGTGAGAAGAAAATTTTTCGCCGAATGCGGCAATAGACAAAATTTCATCTTCAGAGTACACTGCGGCTGAAAGAGATGAAGAAGATGCAGGATTGACATTGCCGGAGGCTATTGGAATTACGTCCGTTATTTCAGGCTTGCCATAGGTTACCGTTCCCGTTTTATCAAATACGACAGCATTAATCCTTGCCAATTCTTCAAGTGCGGAAGATTTTTTAATTAATATGCCTTTTTCAAGTCCGACTGCGCTTCCTATCATAAGAGCCATAGGCGTTGCAAGACCCATAGCGCATGGACACGCAATCACGAGAACGGCAATTGAGGCAGATATAGCAAACAAAAGACTTTCATGAAAAGCAAATTTCCATAAAATGAAAGTTATAAGAGATATTATGACTACGACAGGTACAAAATAATTTGTTACATTATCGGCTATCCTTTGAATAGGGGCTTTATCCGCCTGAGCATCTTCGACCAGTCTGACAATTTGCGATAATACAGTATTTGCGCCCACCTGCACCGCTTTAATTTTTATAATGTTTCCGCTGTTAATTGTTGAACCTGTAACCTGAGCTCCTGTCTTTTTTTCCACAGGAACAGGCTCTCCGCTGAGCATAGATTCGTCAATCAATGTTTCGCCTTCAATAATCTCCCCGTCAACAGGTATTTTTTCTCCTTTTTTAACAAGAAGCGTATCGCCTGTCTTTACGTCTTTAGCATCTATTTCTTCAATATTTCCTTTATTGTCTATTAAATTTGCTTTATTAGCCTGAAGTTTAAAAAGCGATTTAAGCGAAGAAGCAGCCTTTTCTTTTGATATTTTTTCAAGAAGTTTTCCGAATCTTATGAAAAGAATTAACAGAACTGCGGTATCAAAATACAGAGAGCCTCTAATCAAAAAAACAGAAACTGCGGAATAGAAATATGCGGCTGTAATTCCCAAGGAGACTAGCACATCCATATTGGAGGAACCGTTTTTAAGCGAATAGTATGCTCCTTTATAAAATGCAAAACCTGCGCTGAACTGGACAATCGTCGCAATCAAAAATAATATGATTATAACTGCAGCCGTATGCGCCTTATAAAAATTTGAAATATCGAAAACATCAATAAATTTCATATAAGTAAGGAAAACTACGGGGACGGCTAAAATAAACGTAAAAATAACCCAGTAATAATCCTTTTTCCAATCGGGAATATTTCCAAATAATGCGCTATACAACAGAGCGGATATAAATTTTAATTTGCTATAGCCGTGTAAATTTTTTAACGCTGCCTGAACATTATTTAGCGCGTCTTGCTGCTCGCCTAAAGCTATAGACTCATGATTTGCGGTTTTTATTCTGTTTGCTTGATTTTCACCGGCGCCAATATTTACGTGACCCGTGCTGTCTTGTCTTTTTGCAGAACCGCTATTATCGACACTGCTTATATCTACTGCTTTATATCCCCCGTTCTTAACGGCTTTAAAGATATCATCTTTTGAAATTATGGACGGGTCATAAATGACAGAGCCGCTCTCACCGACAAAGTTAACCGTCACTTTATCGATGCCTTGAAGCTTCTTTATGCTTTTTTCTACAGTACCTGCACAATTAGTACAGTGCATTCCCTGTATTTTAAATTTTAAAATTTCTTCACGGTCGTCACGGTCGGGTTTAGCTAAATTTGCATCTGTATTATTGCCGGTATTTTCAATGCTTTCATTGAGATTAAGAGCGTCCGGCGGAATATTGCCGTCAATGTTTAATTTTAATTGCAAATTAACAGGCTGCCGGCTATTATTTAAAAGTTTTACGCCGAATCCTGCAAATTTAATCATTTTTATAATGTCATCCGGTGCAGGTTTGTCAATAGATGCATCAACATAAAGAGTTTCGTTGACAAAATTTAATTTAGCGTCAATTACCCCGTCAATTCTTTTAACCGTATCAACGATAGTTCCTGCGCATGAAGCGCAGTCCATTCCGCTTATTTTAAACCTGTAATGTTCTATATTTTCAGATAACGCTGCACCGGCTGCGTCTTCAATGTCATAGGCTGATTTGTCTTCTGCATCGGCACTGCCGTCTTTTTCGGTATCGTAGCCTGCTTCAGCAACTGCATTTTTGATATCGGTTAGATTTGCTATATTTTCATCATATTTGATGTCTGCGTAATTTCCCTGCAAATTTACATCTGCTGATTCAACCCCGTTCACGGAAGATATAGCTTTCGTAACCGTTTTGACGCAGTGTTCGCAAGTCATTCCGTAAACATTAATTTTTTCTGTTTTCATAATGCCGAATTTTAATTAAAATTTAACATAAAATCAATATTCCAAAACTCTTATTTTATTCTCATATTATTTTATCATATTATTGTAATCTAATGCTTTATTTAGCATTTTAAAAAAATTAAAGCTGATATTATAATAATAAACAATATGCAAATGCTGCAGAAATAAAAGCAGAGCCCTATACCCGTTAAATGACAGTTTCTAACGTCATATAGCAAATACAGAGCCCTGCAAACGATATTCGATAATATAAATATTTTGTGTTATGTCGAATTTTATTAATTTATTAAATATAATCTATGTATCTATATCTCACGATATCACGATCTCACGGCAGCAATATTACTTAGAGACAACGGCAAAATGGTCTCTTCTGTTTATCGCATAACAGCTGCCGGTGTGAGCGGTACATATAGGTTTTTCTTTGCCATAGCTTATTGTTTTAAGTCTCTTCGGATTTATGCCTAATTTTTCCAAATATACTTTAGCCGCATTTGCTCTTCTCCAGCCTAACGCTAAATTATAGCCCTCAGAGCCTCTCCTGTCACAATTACCCTGAATCTGAACAACTATATTCGGATTGTGTTTTAAAAATGATGCATCTTTCTTAAGGATAGCAATATCTCTATTTGTGAAAGCATATTTATTAAAACCAAAATGAATATTGTTAATCCTTGCGCTAATGTTATAAGAGGAAATATGTTTTTTCTCGACAACCATAGGCTTAACTGTTTTTGCAATTCTTACAGGTATCGGCATCGGCGCAGCCAATTTTTTAATCTTTACCGCTTTTTTTACCGGTGCTGTTTCTAAACAGCAATTATACGACGAACTGCACGGACTGGATAAATACGATTCTCCCCTATAATTACCGAATCCGCAAGGCGTGGACCAGACAGTCGCAGCATAAACTTTTGCTCCGAGAAATGCTGCTGCCGCAAATACAAACATGATAAAAAATAATTTAATTTTAATTTTCTTCATAAACAATCTCCTAAAGATTTAATTTATTAATTTTAATAACAACCTACACAATTAAACAAATGCTGTAGTACCACCATGCCGCTTTATCATATATTATATATATAGTATACCATATAATTTTATTCTATTTCATTGCATAACTTCGTGTAAATATATATTATACATTTTACACAATAACAATATATTATCCCGTAATCTAATAAATAAAATACATAAAATTATATATTATATATGCGCTGCAGATATAACGAACAATGCAGCAAACTATCAGTCAAATATAGTAACAATCCAGAATACTGATAAT
>JAKAFU010000036.1 GCA_021825865.1 bacterium | reverse complement strand
GGAATTCATTATGAAAACCCATAATACCTCTTGAAGGTATCTTAAACTCAAGATAAGTCATACCTTTATCATCTTTCGTCATATCAAGCAGCTGCCCCTTCATCCCGGACAATCTTTCCAGAATAGGACCTGTAAATTCATCCTTTATGGTGATATATAAAAGTTCGTACGGTTCCATCTTTTTGCCGTCTATCTCTTTTATAACGCCTCTCGGTTTAGAAATAGCAAATTCAAAACCTTCTCTCCTCATTTTTTCAATGAGAATAGACAGATGCAGCAGTCCTCTTCCGTACACGTCAAAAACGGTTTCATCGCTTGTATCTGCAACTTTTAATCCCACATTGTTAAGAATTTCTTTATGAAGACGCTCTCTTAGTTGCCTTGTGGTGACCATTTTACCCTCTTTACCGGCAAAAGGGCTTTTATTGACAATAAAGTTAACAAGTATAACCGGTTCATCTATTTTTATTCTTTGCAGCGGATTAACAGGTTTATCTTTAACTAAATAATCACCGGCTTTCACACCGGTAACACCGGCGACTAGAGCGATGTCTCCTTCCTGAATCTCGTCTGTTTCTATTTTTGTGAGACCTTCAAATACAAACATCTTATTTGGTCTTGTTTTTACTAACTCTTCATTTATATTATATAAATAAATCTGGTCGTTAGATTTTAATTTACCGGATTTGACTATTCCGATAGCCGTAGCGCCTAAAAAATCGTCATGTCCTATGCTTGTAACAAGAAATTCCAAATCTGTTTTATTTAATATAGCGGGATGCGGAATCGAATTTACAATAGCCTCGAATAAAGCCGTAAGACCGTTTTTTCTGACTTCTTCAATATTTTCTTCAAGGTCGGCGGTAGCATAACCTTCTTTAGCGGAAGCATATATGACCGGAAAATCTAAATTTACGTCTTCGCCCCCAAGTTCCATAAAAAGCTCATAGACCATATCGAGCACTTCTTTCGGTCTGGCGCCGGGTCTGTCGATTTTGTTTATAACAAGCACTACTTTCAAGTTATATTCAAAACATTTTTTTAAAATAAATCTTGTCTGCGGCATAGGACCGTCAAACGCGTCTACGAGAAGGAGCACCCCGTCAACCATTGCGAGAACCCGCTCTACTTCACTTCCAAAGTCACCGTGTCCCGGCGTATCAACTATATTTATTTTGTAATTTTTATAATTTAAGCCTGTGCACTTAGATAAAATTGTAATGCCGCGTTCTTTTTCGAGGTCATCGCTGTCCATAGCCCTTTCCGGCATCATTTGCGAATCTCTGCTCGTGGAACTTTCCTTAAGCATTTTATCTATCAAAGTTGTTTTACCGTGGTCAACATGTGCTACCACCGCAATATTTCTCATCTTTTCTTGATATAGCAATTATTCTCCTCCTGATTTAATACTGCCGAATAATAAGATTTTTACTCTAATTATTTATGTTTATATTTATTTATATTATAGTTTATATAATTATTATTTTATTGTCATAAATTTTTAATATAATAACACAATTATTTATACATTAAAAAAAATAGCTTAAAATAAAAAACCCCAATAAATTTAATTTACTGGGGTAAAATGGATTGACCGACAACTAAAACTTCGCCTTTAAATTAAACTATACATTTACATTCATTGCATATAATTTTAAATCAATGATTTTTCGAATTGAATGAAATAAATAATATCGCTTATCAATTTATATAAGGCTTCTTGAGTAACTTAGAAGAAACTTAAGGGCAATAAAAAACTTAGACCTTAGAAACATTAACAGCTTGAGGTCCTTTTGCTCCGTTAGTAATTTCAAATTCCACTCTCTGACCTTCAGTTAAGGTTTTAAAACCATCCTGTGTAATTGCGGAATAATGAACAAAAACATCCTGTCCGTTTTCCTGTTCAATAAATCCAAATCCTTTGCTGTCATTAAACCACTTAACTTTTCCTTGGCACTTCATAATACACTTCTCCTTACTTCTTTTACAATTTGTTTCTAGTACAATTTACAATACAAACTGTAATACGTTAAAATTAGATTTTTATCTAAACACTTAGATAAATAAATATTATATCAAGCATACAATACTAATTTATTCTTGTCAAGTTTTTTTTAATACGCTTCCGCTGTCTGAAAATTTCGTACGCAGAAACGGCAAAACTAACGGAAGCATTAAGCGAAGTTATATTTCCTGCCATCGGAATGCTTAATATTTTCTCGCACCTTTCCTGCGTGAGTCTTCTCAGTCCTTTGCCTTCCGAACCTACAACAATAGCAACAGGAATATCAAATTTGAAAGAATATATATCTTCTTCCGCTTCGCCTGAAAGTCCTATAACCCAGATACCCAGAGCTTTGAGATTCTCTATAGTTCTAGCAATGTTCGGAACCCTTACTACATCTGAATAAAAAACAGCGCCTTGAGAAACATTGGCGACAGCGGAGGTTATAAAAACAGAATTGGATTTAGGCAAAATAATACAATCCGCTCCGGCACAGTTTGCAGTTCTGATTATTGAACCTAAATTTTGCGGATCGTTAATATCGTCTAATATTACATAAAATACATCAGCTTTTCCTGTATTTTTGGCGATTACGTCTTCAATAAAAATTTCATTATAATCTGCAACTGCTGCAATTCCTTTTATTAACGCTTCACTTCCAAATTCTTTCATAAAAAATTGCTCATTTTTAACAGTCATATTCAGTTCGTGTTCTTTTATCAACCTAAACAGAACATTGTCTATATGACCATTTTTATGTTTTTTTTCACTTATGAAAATATCTGAAGCTAAATTACCTGAATTGATAGCTTCTTTTATAGTGTTCGTACCATATATTTTAAGTTCCATATCATCCTTATAATAATAACATTAACAAAAACCGGTTTGAATATCCATGTAAATATTCTTAAGCGATGCAAGCGGTTCCGCAGCATGAGTAATCGGTCTGCCGACCACAATATAATCAGCTTTATTTCTAAAGGCTTCAGACGGTGTCATTATTCTTCTCTGGTCGTCATGCCGGTTTTTTACATAATTTTCTTTTTCTAAAGCGTTTTGTTTTTTTACATTATTTTCTTTTAATCTGATGCCCGGGGTTATTGTTTTAAAATCTTCTCCAAACATTTTTTTAATGCCGAGAGATTCAAGCGGAGAACAGACAACACCGTCAAGCCCTGATTTCTCGGCAAGGCCTGCAAGATGCAGCGCAATACTTTCGGCTGTATTTTCCGTTTGTCCGCTATGAGCAGAATTGCCATGAAAATCAAAAACTTCTTTTATGTCTTCTGAAGAAAAACTAGTCAAAACGGTAACGGCAAAAAGTTCAATCTTTTTGCCTGCCGTTTCCTGGGCTTCCGACAGACCTTTTTTTGCCGCTTTCATCATTTCTATTCCGCCGGAAGCATGCACGTTTATTATATCCGCACCTAACAATCCGGCTGATTTTACCGCATTATATACTGTATTCGGAATATCGTAAAATTTTAAATCCAAAAAAATTTTATATCCTGATTTTTTTAGAAAGAGCAGAATTTCATTGCCGCAATTTAAAAAAAGTTCCAGCCCGACTTTGTAAATATAAACTTCCCCTTCAAGCTTATCTATTAAAGCTGCGGCGTCTTTAATATTATTAAAATCTAAAGCTACTATTACTTTTTTTTTATAATCGTTAAGCATATATTAATATTATTTATGGGAATATAAGGCAATAAGTTTTTCTTGTTTTTATTTTCATAATTTTGTCCGGAAACGAAGTACAGCGAAGCTTATCCTCTGCCTTTAGGCGTGAAGAGTATGTCAAATTCGACAGACATTATATTTTTAAAGAGTTTAACAATAAAAAAAATTAAGCCGGCTCATTGCAATTCTTATATTTGATTAATAATTCTTTAAAGTATTCCAGCTTTTTAAAAGTTCGTAAGCAAACTTTAGCTGATTGTCTTTCTTAAAATATACCGGCAGCGCATTTTGCTTTATTTCCTTTTTAATCTTCAAACTCTCCGGATTCTTAAAATGATGCCTTAAATCAATTTCCCTCAACTTTGGTAAAGGTTTTACAAATATAAAATCTTTAGATGAATGAACGATAAAGTTAGGGGTAACTCCGGTGTTCTGGATAGAAACATGATTTGGAAGAAAATAAAAAGCCGTAGTTAAACCTATACCGGTACCTTCCGGCAGATGATAAATTGTTTGCACAGAACCTTTTCCGAATGTTTTTGTACCTATAACGACTGCTCTTTTATGAGCCTGAAGACTTCCTGACGTAATTTCCGCAGCGCTTGCAGTTCCAGCATTAACAAGCACCGCTATAGGATAATCCGGCTGCAGATGCTGATGCAGCGCATAATATGTTTCATCCTGAGATTTAATTCTGCCTTTAGTGTAAACTATTACGCCTTTACTAATAAAATCGCTGCAGACTTTGACGGCTTGGTTTAATAAACCTCCCGGATTATTTCTTAAATCCAGAATTAAACCTTTAAGTCCGTGTTCTTTTTTGTTTAATATGCTAAGCGCATGCAACAGCTGCCTGTTAGTATGAGCCTGAAAACTTGAAATCCTTACATAACCTATATGGTCAGGCATAACCATATATCTTACGCTTTTTAACAAAATATGTTTCCTTTCTATTATGAATGTTTCAGGTTTTTTAAAACCTTTTCTCATTATTAGAAGGTTGACTTTAGTTCCGGGCTTACCCTGAAGCAGCTTAACCGCTTTCATAATTCCCATTTTAAAAGTCGATATCCCGTTAATTTTTTCTATAATATCTCCGGCCTTGATTCCTGCTTTATAAGCCGGCGTACCGTCGATAGGAGAAATAATTACGATATGATTATTTCTTGCGGAAATTTTTATTCCTATTCCGACAAATTCTCCGGTAGTTTCCTCTTTCATTTGGCTGAATTCGCTTTTAGTTAAAAAATAAGTATGCGGGTCTAACGTCGCTACCATGCCTTCTATTGCACCGTAAATTAATTTTTTAGAATTTTCATTTTTAACATAATTCTTTTCTATTAAAGTATAGACTTTAGAAAACAGCCTGATATTTTTTAACGCATCTGCAGATATATTTGCTTTTTTCAAATGATGCTGCGATGTTTTTACTGAAGCGGCATTTTTTATATATGTTTTAACAACATTACCTGCCGCATCAGACCTTACAGGAAATATCAACGGCAATATCGCAGCCAGAAAGAAAAACAGCAAAACATTTTTATTTTTCAATTAAATTCCTCCAAATACCAATATCGATAATTACCTGTTAAAATGAACTGCTCCAGCCTAAGAGACGTAATGCGGGCGGCTTGAAAACCGCTTAAAAACGTATCTGCTTAATCGTATAACTGCTATACCCGAATTCTTATTTTTATGAATTTACTTTATAACGATAAATTTTATATCATGATGATTTTTACTTTTAATTTTACTTTTAATTTTATGAATCAATTTTATAACTTTCTTTCTTAAAAATCTACTGTTTTTATTATTTACGTGAGATTCTTCAGTTTTCATTCTATTAACATTATTTATATAATTTTGCGAATCCGCAATAATTTTTTTTAATTTTAATTTTGATTCAAACAGACTGCCTATTTCTTTTTTAAGCCTCTTTCTTTCAACAATTATTTCTTTATTAATTTTAGCAAATTTTTTATCGCGGTTTATCAATTTATTCAATTTATATTCTTCATGGTTAAGCAAATCCTTCAGGATATAATTAGAAATAGTATAGTTGCTGTTTTTATCGGATAAGTTTATTATATCGGCATCTCTTTCTTCATTTATTACAAAAATATCTTTCAAAAGCCGTGCAACGATAAAACCTGAATTTTTAATTTTTTTTTTCAATTTTTTTAATATTGTGTCTGTATATTTAATTTTACGATTTAATTGAACCGATTCTTTTTTCTTTTTTTCTAAATCTTTATAAAGTTTATTTAACGATGATTTATATAATTTTAATTTGTTGATTATCGATAATGAACTTTCATAAAATGTATGTCCGTGCTTAATAAACGGGTATAAGGAAGCGGCAGACTTTACCGCTCCTGCAAAAAATATAAAAAATACGGCTATAAATAGAATTCTTGCAAGTTTTTTTAACAACATTTTTTAATTAGTTAGAAAAATTTTCTAGATGAAAAATAAGTTCCCAAAAAACCGGACAGCAAAGCAATAAAAAAAACAATAAGAATATCAAAATTATTTAAAAATATAATATTAATTTTAAAGAAAGAAAGAAAATTATTAAACTTATAATATATAAAGATATTAAATACGGCAGATAGCAAAACCAGCGACAAAATAAACGCCAATACAGAACCCATAGCGCTTTCTATATACATTGGAATTTTTATATAATTATTTGTAGCGCCTATAAGTTTTAATATTTCAATATCGTTTTGTTTTCTTAATATGATAAGTTTGATAGCGCTATAAGAAACGAAAACAGACGAGATAAATAAAAACAGCAAAACAATAAATCCTATCATTTTAGTGAAAAAAACAAATTGATTTATTTTGTCTTCCATAAGCTTGCTGTAATAAACAAATTTTATATTCTTCATAGACTTCAAACGCAGATATATATTGGACAGATATATTTTGCTTATATAATCCGGCTTAAAATATATTTTAATAATACGGGGAAAATATGCCGGTTTAATCTTAGCTAAGATAGTTCTTATGTTAGGCGTATGTTTAAGCATAAATTGATATGATAATTTATTGGAATAGTACTTAATTTTTTTTACGCCTCTAAATTTTTTAATTTTATTTATAATACCGGCTGCCGTAATTCTGTAAGGGTGGACTCTATTACTCAGACTAGGCGAATTTTCTGAATTTTTTAAAAAGATTATCATGGTATTATTTTTTTCAAATGAAAGCATGTAATTATAAATGTTAACATAGCTGAGCATAAAAAAAAGCATAATAAAAAAAGAAAATGACATTATGCTTAAGGCAAAGATATTCCCTGCAATATTTGATTTAATATTCAGGAACGCTATTCTGATATAATTATTTAAATAATTAATTTTTTGTGATATCAATTACCCTTGCCCTTCCTAATTCAATTAAAGTTTTATCATGCGTTGCTATTATCATAGTCGTTCCTTTATTATTGAATGATTTTAATATGTCTATTATAATTGATGCCGTCTCGAAGTCAAGGTTGCCGGTAGGCTCATCTGCAATAAGCACGGACGGATTCTGAACAAGGGCTCTTGCTATAGCAACCCTTTGCTGCTCACCGCCTGAAAGGCTCAGCGGATATTCGTCTTTCTTTTGGTATAATTCAACGGCTTTTAGAATTTCTGTAACATTTTTAGCGATAATAGAACCTGAAACTCCGGAAATTTCAAGTCCCAGCGCCACATTCTGAAAAACTGTTCTGTTGGTAAGAAGTTTAAAATCCTGAAAAACAAATCCGATTTTTCTCCTCAAAAAAGGAATTTGTTTAGGATGAATGGCGGAAATATCCTCATTAAAAACATTAATTTGACCGTGCGTCGGTTTTTCCATAGCAATTACCATTTTCATGGTGGTAGTTTTGCCTGCCCCTGACGGTCCGGTTATAAAAACAAACTCTCCTTTATATATATTAAAGGATAAATCCCTTAAAATATAATTTTTATCATAAGATTTATAAACATGCATAAATTCTATCAAAATAGTTAAAACCTCTTATTATTATATATATTGCTTTATATTATTTTATTAATTTTTATTGATATAATTTTATCTTATATTTTTTTATTTATTCACTGCCTATTCTTATATTATTAAACTTTTTAGCCGCATCAAGCGGGTCTTTGGCTCCTGCGACGGCGCTTATTACCGCAACGCCTTTAATACCGGTATTTATTATTGTTTCTACGTTGTCTAAGTTGATTCCGCCGATAGCTATAACCGGTATTTTTACGGAACGGCATATTTTTGCTAACATATCAGCGCCTATCGCTTTGCCGGCATCCGATTTTGACGATGTATTAAAAACAGAACCTGCGCCGACATAGTCCGCACCTTCAGCTTCTGCTTTTTTAGCTTCGTCCGGATTTTTAACGCTGACGCCTGCTATTAATTGAGGATATATTTTTTTAATATAAGTCAGCGGCAAATCGTCATCTCCGACGTGGACCCCGTCGGCTCCGGAAAGAGCTGCTATATCTGCACGGTCATTAATAATTACTAGAGGTTTGTTTTTAATGCAGCCGCCGTATAAACTGAAAAATTTTACCGATTTAACCGCAATATAATACAAATCCTTACCGCTTATATTCTTGTTTCTGAGCTGAAACAGAAAAGTTCGGCTCTTTACGGCAATACTGCCCAGATTAACAATTTCATCGGCGATATCTTCGGCGCTCCCTGTATATTCAGGGGTTATAATGTTCAAAATGAATTGTTTATTAAAAGCATCGGCATTTTGGAATGACATAATTAATTTTATTTTTTTAAATATTTATTTAGTGTATAATGAAGCTGAAAAACGAAACTGAAACTAAAAACCAATTTTTAAAATGTACATATCGGAATATAATTGCCTATACATATTATTATTATATATAAAAAATTAATATATTACTATAATATAAATATAATTACCATAATATAAATATAATAGGCAGGATTATTTTAAAATTGACAAACGGACCTTATTTATATTATAACAATACAGTATTACAATATAAACTATTTTTAATTATTGTAAATTTTCCTTGACAAAAGTCATAGCTAAAAATAGAATAAAATATATTAAAGGAGGTGATTAATTTTGAAGAAGCTTACAGTGTTAATCGTAGGAATGTTTTTGGTTTTATCTACTTTAGCATTTTCCGGATGCGCCAAAAAAGCGGCTGCTCCTGCACCAAAAGCGCCTGCTGCGCCCAAAAAAGTAGTAAAAGCGCCTATGGCACCTAAAAAAGTGGCTAAAAAAACAGCTAAAAAAACAGCGGCTAAAAAGACAACTATGGTAGCTAAAAAGACAGCAACAGCTAAAAAGAAATAAGCTAACTTATTTTTATTAATTTATTTTTAAAAGTTTATGCCCATAATTTTTATGAAAGATTTTTTTATGAAAGATTATGGGCATTTTTTTTAAAATATTGATTCAACCAAAGTCATATTTATATTTTTTTCTAAGACTTCTGCTAATAATTCAAAATTATAATTTTTAATTTTTTTATAATAAAAATCATGGTGCCGGGTGATATTTTCATTAATAATTAAATTTTGAATACGTTTATTTCTGTAATCTTTATTCTTTATTTTCTTTTTTACCAGCGCGGAAACTATAATATTTCTGAATATATCGTTTTCAAACAAACCGTGCACATAAGTTCCTATTAAAATATTCTCACTGTCTCGAGATATCGATATAATTCCTTTTCCTGCAAAATCACTGAATATTTCTTCCGTTTTGATATCCGCTTCTTTTGCGTCTGCAGTATTGAAGTTAAAAGATGACACTCCGTTATGTATTTCGTAACCGTCAAGCACTATCTCTTCATATCGTTTATCTGTAAAAAAACCCAACTCATTATTTATTTTATACTTCCTGTTAAAAAGTATTTTTTCTTTTCTGAGCACGGTTTCCATATCAAAAAAGCCGAGACCTTCAATAGTTGACTCTTGAGATTCCAGCCGCATAGGGTCATTTATATTCTTTCCCATCATTTGGAATCCGCCGCATATACCGATTATAATACCGTCTGAGTTATTGCGGTAATTTTTAATGCAGTTAAATAACCCATTTTTTTTAATTTTTTTTAAATCTGGAATAGTAGATTTTGTTCCGGGGATAATAATTATATCAAATCCGTTTAGATATCGGGATATATCGATATCCTGCGCTGGTGGATTTTTGATAAAAGAGGCATCAAATCTGTCGTCGAGAAAAAGAGGGTCAAATTCATTAAAATTTGAAATACTGTCTAATTGCACTATTCCGATTTTAAAACGGCTGTTCTTATTTTTCAAAGCTTCAGATTTAAATTTTCTGAAATTGTTATTAGCAGTAAGATTATTTTTATCGGGTAATATTTTTTTAATATTATCATAATATTCCAAACTCAGACTGTCTTCGGCCTCTATATATAAATTTTTTATGTACGGCACAACTCCGAGACATAAAATACCTATTTTTTTTTCTATTATTTCAATCCCCGGTTTAAGAATTGATTCGTCTCCTCTAAATTTATTAATAACAAATCCTTTTATTAATTTTTTCCATTTATCCGGCAAAAGCATTATAGTACCGTAAATAGACGCGAACACGCCTCCGCGTTCTATATCCGCTACAAGTATCACGGGTATATCATAAAGTTCGGCAAAACCCATATTCGCGACATCGGCGTCATAAAGATTTATTTCTGCGGGACTGCCTGCCCCTTCAATAATTACAATATCATTTTTATCTAACAGTTCTTCAAAACTCTTTTTAATTACCTTAATAAATTGAGCTTTTTTAGAATTATACTCCTGAAAAGTCATATTGCCGAAAAATTTTCCGTTTACAATCAAATGCATCAGATTATTTTCAGAAGGTTTTATTAAGATAGGGTTCATAAACTTTGTGGGTTTTATGCCGGCTGCTTCAGCCTGCATAGACTGAGAACGCGCAATTTCAAAGCCGTCGTCCGTCACATAGCTGTTTAAAGACATATTTTGAGGCTTAAAAGGCGAACAGTTCAAACCTTTATTTGCAAAATAACGCAAAAAACCCGCCGTTACAGAACTTTTACCGGCAGAGCTTGATGTTCCTTGAATCATAAAATATTTAGCACTCATTTATTATTTATTTTACACGATAAAAGTTATAAGTCATATATTATACAGAGAAGTTCGAGCTTCTTTTGAAATAGAGCGAGTCAGACGGATATTGCCGCATCTGCCGTCGATATAGTATGCAATCATCCAGCCTTTTCAGGCATTCGAAAGGAAGTATATCATTGTTTATCTGACGCCGTTTCTTCCTCAGAAACAATTTTAAAAAAAATATCTACTATATTCGGGTCAAATTGCGTTCCTGAACATTTTTTTATTTCCTGCAGCGCTTTTTCTTTAGGCATAGCTTTTCTATAAGGACGGTTAGTGGTCATAGCGTCAAAAGTATCTATAACAGCGATAATTCTTGAGCCTACCGGTATCGAATTGCCCTGTAATCCCTCAGGATATCCTTTTCCGTCATATCTTTCCTGATGATGCAGAACAATATTAGCTACCGGAGCTAAAAATTTTATCTTTTTTAATAAATTAAAACCTATTTCAGGATGTTTTTTTATTTCTTCATACTCTTCATCGGTAAGTTTACCCGGTTTATTCAAAACAGAATCTCTTATACCGATTTTACCGACATCGTGTAATACGGCGCCATATTTTATATCTCTTATAGCAGCTTCGCTTAAACTCAATTTTGCGGCTATTAATGTCGCATATTCCACAAGCCTGTCTCCATGGTTTTTAGTATATTCATCTCTTGCTTCTATCGCTTCCGACATAGAATTAATAGTTTCAAAATGCGCTTCTTCTACCGCATTAAGACTTTCGGCATTTGACAGCGCTACTGCAATGATATCTGAGACAGCCGTTAAAAAATCTAATGAGTCTATCAAACCGGCAGTATTGTTTGACTTATTATTTGCATATTTCTTTTTATGCTCGTTTTGATTGTCTTGATTGTCCTCTTTTTGTAAGTTTTCATTTTTAAGATTATTCTCATTTAAAAGAAAAATAAATCCAATAAAATTTTTTTCCGTTTTAAGAGGGATTATTACCTCACATAGCTCAAATAAATCCTTAAAAGATTTATCATTTTTTTCTTTTCTGCTTTCTTTTTTGTTTATATTTTCACTGCCGTTATTTTTACTGCTGTCTGCTGCGTCGTTCTTGTTATAATTATTATTATAATTATCGATTCCGGATGAGGAAACAATTCCTGCGCGTTTCAAAATATTTTCATTAAGATTTCTGATGCTCGGTTTGAAAATTTTTAGACAGTTTAAACATAATTCTTCTCCTGCAATAAATGAGGACGGTAACGTAATAAACTGCGGCGGCACCGGCTTGCCGCCGGCATTTTCGGTTTTGCCGAAAGCATACGTCGTAACTTCTTTAGAATCATTGCGGCTGGAGTTTCTGCTATCTATTATGCTTTCCGCTTCGCGTGTTTTACCCTGTTCTCTTATATACAATTTTAATAATTTGAGCCGCAAACTTCTAAAATAAGGACATTCTGTGCATTTAGAGAGAATTACATCTGATTTTTCGCATTTGCAAAAATTTGAAATTTCGTTAATATACGCGCATTGAAAATTTGGGGATGTGTAACATTGCAGCGTGCTGTTATATAATTCGCATTCAGGTTTACCGCAATTAAAAAATTCATAACAAAATTTATTCTCTTCTTTATCTACAAAATACACTGCGGCGGCGTTTACGCCGGTAAATTCTATTAATTTATCTGCGCTTAAGCTTAAAATGTTAGACAAATCCAGTGAAGACGACACTAAATTTGATACAGAAAGAAGAGTACCGATTTTTTCATTTTGCTGTTTTTGATTAAGATATAAAAAATTTGCGTTTTCAAATAATGTAGAATTATAAATGAATATTCCGCCTAATAAGGCAATAAAATTACCGATTTCTTCATCCTGTTCCGAAAATTCGTAAATATTTTCGGAATAAATATTAAGAGCTCCCAGCACTAACGGTCCGGCAAAAATAGGTATGCTCAGAAGGGACGTCATTCCTGAAAACTGTTTCTCAACTTCATAGTAAGCATCGGTTAAATTTTCTTTAAAATCTTTAATAACAATGGGTTCGCCGTTTTCAATAACGGAACCGATTATGCTTTCTCCCATACTGAGCGTAAAATCTTCTTTTATAAATTGATTTTTTTTATAGTATTTTACGCAATCTATTTTATCTAATAATTCCGGACCTCCCGGTTTAGTGAGTTCATAATTAACAGCAAATATTGTAATTAAATCGCTTTTTATAAATTTTGAAGCAGTTATAGCAATTTTTTCATATACATCTTCCTTTGAATTTTTTGACAATAAGTCTTTGGACATAAAATACGCAATTTCAGGAAATTCTACCATAATCAGCCTTTATTTACCCTATCTATGTTTATCCATTTCTTAATTCTTTCTTCCCTGATAATATCCGGTTTCTTATTTTGTAAATCGTTAATAGTTTCGAGTATAACATTCTTTAAACCGGCCGCCGCATAAAATTTGTCTCTATGCGCTCCACCCGGAGGTTCTTGTATTATTCCGTCTATAATCCCCATGCCGAGTAAATCTTTAGATGTAAGCTTCAGCGCATTTGCAGCCTCTTCGGTTTTAGATATGTCTTTATATAAAATAGAGGCGCATCCCTCCGGAGATATTACCGAATACATAGAATATTCGAGCATAAAAACCTTATCTGCAACTCCGAAAGCAAGCGCTCCTCCGCTTCCTCCTTCGCCTATTATTATAGCTATGACGGGTACTTTTATATTAAGCAGCGTGTAAATTGAACGGGCAATAGCTTCAGATTGTCCTCTTTCTTCAGCTCCGAGCCCAGGATATGCGCCGGGAGTATCTATAAATGTTACAACCGGAATTAAATATTTTTCAGCAAGCTTAAAAAGTCTTTGGGCTTTTCTGTAACCTTCAGGATTCGGCATACCAAAATTCCTCTGCATTTTATCTTTAGTCGTTCTTCCTTTTTGATGCCCGACTACAAGAACTCTTTGCGGTTTTGACGCAGCATTATCTTTTTTAATAAATCCGAATCCTCCGACGACGGCTCTGTCATCCATAAATGCCCTGTCTCCATGCATTTCTATAAAATTATCGGTAATAATATCTATGTAGTCTAAAGTATGGGGTCTTGAAGGATGCCTAGAAAGCTGAGCAATCTGCCAGCTGTTTAAATTTTTAAATATTTCATGTATCAGCTTATCTCTTTTAAGTTCAAGGCTTTTTATTTCTTCGTCAGCATTTGCCGTACTGCTTATATTAAATGTTTTCAGTTCTTCTATTTTATTCTCAATTTCGCCTATCGGTTTTTCAAAATCTAACAAGTATGCTGCCATAATTTTTACAGTATATTTATTTTAATTTATAAATTATTAATAAAATATTTTGATTAGATTATTCTTATACTTTGCGCAATATCTGTTTTTCTCAAAGCTTCTATATCAACTAATATATCATCATTTAGTTTTATCTCGATATTTTTTGCCTTTATCAAAACCTTTGATGTGCCGCTGCAATTTATAAATCCGATTTTTAGCCGATTTATGAAATTTTTAAATTCTTCTTTGTTTTTATCATATATATTTTGCGGTGAAATTTCAATAACACATAACTTATTATTGTCAATATTATCAATGTTTTTATAATTGTTATTTTTACTATTGTTAATACTATTAACATTTTGCGCATTTTTTAAGCTTTTATTGTTTTTAATAATATAACTGTCTAACAAATCAATTGTATCCCCGATAATTTTAACATTATAATCGCGCGCGTCAAAATCTGCATCGTCGGTAAAATTTTTGCCGTCTTTATATTCATTTTCGCTATTTTCACTGTCTTCATAAGAATTATTATTTTTTTGTGCGGCAGAATCTTTTTTTAATGCACCTGAACTTATCCGGTCTGACGATTCGTCAACCCTGCCGGAAACAACAACAGGTTCCGAAGTGTTAAATATATTTTCATATTTTATATAATTTTTAGGAAAAAAGACAACATCAACCGATACATCTGCATCGCTTAAAACAAATGATGCCATTTTTTCATTATTTCTGGTATTATGGACCTTTAACTGATTGACAATCCCGCATAGAACATATTTTTTTTTATCATTTCGAGCATATTTTTGTTTATAGTTCAGATTTTTCACGCCGTCCTGATTAGACCGGCAGCCGTCATTATTTTGAACGTCGCCGGCGCCTGCATTTAACACACATTCTTTTATAAAAGATGAAATGGAATAATCGGTAATAAGACTTATTTTTTCTTCATAACCGTCTAAGGGATGACCGGAAATATAAAAGCCTATCGCTTCTTTTTCATAAGCCAAAATCTCTTTCTTATTATCCTGAATTGCAGCGGCATCTTCGGCAGACACGAGAACTCCGTTAAAACCTTTGCTCCATTCGTTAACAGACTTATTAGATGAAGAAGAAAAACACGCCTCATCCGATTCCGTATTAAACAGCAGCGGCAATTCAAATTCATCCGATGTTTTCTTTTGTCTTATAGAAGCGGCTTCCTGCATTACCTGTTCCAATTTTTCGAGCATGCCTCTTCTTGTTTCATAGCCGTTAATATCTAAGGCTCCGCTTTTAATTAGATTTTCTATAGTTCTTTTATTAACTTTTCTGGTATCTACCTTTGTACAAAAATCAAGCAAATCCTTATAGTTACCGTTTTCTCTTTCAGATAAAATGGATTCGATAGCCGCGTCTCCGACATTTTTTATTGCACCCAGTCCTATCTGTATAACATTTTTTTCATCTAAATCGGCTGCCGCCGAGACAATATCTACGGCATATTTTGACGCATTTTTAATTAAATTTTCTTTAATATCAGGATGATTCTTCAACGGTAAAACGGTAAAATGTTTTGTAGAATAATTTACGGAGGGTGCGATTATTATTGATTGATTAGATTCATTGATTATTTTTGCAAGCTTATCCGTATTTGACATTTCGCTTGAAAGCAATGCGGCAATAAAATAATCGGGATAATTAGCCTTAAGATACGCAGTCATGTAAGCTACAAGAGCATATGCGGCAGAATGGGATTTATTAAAACCGTATTCTCCAAATTTTGTTATAAGCGAAAATATTTTTTCGGAAATGCTATCGTCAATATTATTGTTTTTACATCCCTCTATAAATTTGTTCCGCATTTTTTCAATAAGTTCCGCATTTTTCTTACCTACGCCTTTTCTCAAAACATCGGCATCGCCCATGGAAAAGTTAGCTAATTTAATAGCAATCTTCATTATCTGTTCCTGATATAATATTACGCCGTATGTTTCTTTAAGAATATCCTCTAATAGCGGATGCAGATATTTAATTTTTTTAATGCCGTTTTTAGCTTTAATAAAATCATCAACCATGCCGCTGCCGAGAGGACCCGGTCTGTATAACGCCACAAGAGGAATAATATCTTCAAGCGATTTTGGAGCCAGCTTTAAAAGCAATTCTTTCATTCCTGAACTTTCAAGCTGAAAAACACCTGTCGTATCGCCGCTTGAAAGAAGTTTAGATGTTTTTAAATCGGCTAAATCTATATTATAAATATCAAATTCTTCTTTTATGCCGTTATTTTTATTTGCTTCATTAATAAGATTTATCGCTTCTTTCATTACGGTTAAAGTTTTAAGACCCAGGAAGTCGAATTTTATAAGTCCTATTTTTTCAACGCCTTCCATAGTATATTGCGTTGTAACGACATCGCCGTCTTTAGAACCTTTATACAGAGGCAGATATTCATCAAGCGGTTTATTTGCTATAACGACGCCGGCAGCATGAGTAGAAGCATGTCTGGTAAGACCTTCAAGTTTTCTTGCTATTTCAATTAACTTTTTTACTTTATCGTCGTTCTGTATCATCTCCCTCAGCTTAGGTTCCTCTTTTATAGCTTCGTCAAGGGTTATCTTAAGCGTATTAGGTATCAGTTTTGCAATTTTGTCCACTTCGCTGTACGGCATATTCAAGGCGCGTCCGGTATCCCTGATGACGCCTTTTGCAAGCATTGTTCCGAAAGTAATTATTTGCGAAACATTGCTTTCTCCATATTTTGCGGCAACATATTTTATAACTTCATCCCTTCCGTTGATGCAAAAATCGCTGTCTATATCAGGCATGCTTATTCTTTCCGGATTTAAAAACCTTTCAAACAGTAAGTCGTATTTTATAGGGTCAATATCAGTAATTTTTAAACAATAT
>JAKAFU010000035.1 GCA_021825865.1 bacterium | reverse complement strand
CTTCGTTATTATAATATGCAACTAATATGCCAATCTTAATTTTTTGTCGATTTAATGTTAATTTCAGCTCATTTATTTTCAGTTTTTATATTTTTCATTTTCATAATTATTTGAATTTATTATAAAATTTGTCTAAAATTCAAATCGTATATTGTTATATCGTTAATAAATTTTACTAAAAACAATATTAATATTTATAAATAATATAGTCGTTATTTTTAACATAACCGACAAAAATTGTCAACATTTTTATAAAAATTACCCGATTATTTTAAAATTACTCTAATTTATTTTATATTATCAATAACTTATAAAATTATTTAAAAAAGCGACAAAAATTGTCGCTAATTGACAAAAATTGTCGCTTTTAATTTTCAAAATGTGACAAAAATGTGCCGGAATGGAAATCAAAATACAGAAAATACAGAAAATCCGGTAAAATTCAGAATGACTTAAAACGCTTGGTATTACTACAAATCAAGGCTGGGTGCCGGTTTAATTAAATTTTTACTTAAATTTAAACTACGTCAACAGGGCTAAGGATTCGGAAGCTCACACTAATCTTGGCGCTATATTTATGCTCTGCAAATACAATATATATATAAATGCAGGTATTTAGAAAAGCAATAAAAATAAGGATATAAGCGCGAATGTCTTTAATAGGACGATTGCAATGTATACGGCTATGATTTATATACATTGCAATCGTCTTTTAAATAATAAATTATGCATCCCAAAGATAGAGAGACGACTCAAGGGTACACTTGACCTTGAAACGACGGTCCGTAAGGCTGCGGTCCTTGAGAAGGAGGAGGCGGCGGAGGTCCTTGAGGCTGCGGTCCTGGAGGCGGAGGAGGCGGCGGTCCTTGAGGAGGCGGAGGAGGAGGTCCGTAAGATTGAGGCACCGGAGGTCCGTAAAAACCGCCGCGAACGGCACATCCCGATAAACTTAGCGTTATAAAACCAACCATAAATAAGAAAAACAATAAGATAAGATTTTTTCTCATTTTATTTTCTCCATAAAAAAAATTATATTAAATTAAAATTAAAATTCGTTATTTATTAATTTGTTATTTATTTATTAATATATTATTTGTTAATATTTTAATATATTGTATAAAAAATGCCGCATAAAACTATATTATAATTATATCATATTATTTTTCATACTTATCTGCATTATACTATATTGCCTATTAATGATTAATTATCGTCAGATAATATCGTCTATATCTATTTCAATATCGTGAGGTTCAAGCATTGCATTAATCAGGGAAACCCTTTGATAATTTTTTAAATCGGCAGGACGAACTTTTATTTCTTTGACTATACATTCATTTAAGAGATGCTGTCTTTTGACTCCGTTCAGCAGATAACTTTCAGGAGTCACCCATTCTTTGCCGTCATATAAAATGATATTAGAATATGACGTATCGGTTATTAATCCTTTTTTAACTATAAGAATATCAAAATCGCTGCTGCACGGATTATTGCCGTCATATGAATTATAGCCGCGGCGCAAACTTTCGCCGCCGCATGGATTTTTATTATCGCTACAATTATTGCTGTTATTTTTATTAATGTTATTATTATTGTTTTTGTTATTTTTGCTGTTATTTTTATTATCGTTTTTTTTGTTGTTATTATTTTTATCGTCGTTATTATAATTGTTATTATTGATTAAATTTGCAGGTAAATTTAACTGATTTTTATTTTTGAAAATTTCAGACTCTTTAAATAAATTATTAATAGAATTTCTATTTTCAAATTTCAGGCTGTAATCTATGTCTGATTCTACAAGCTTCAATCTTTTAATATTTTTTTTTATATACGGTAAAATTTCAATACTTTCTATTTTATCCGAATAAACTATCCTGCATTTAAATATTCCTTTCTTAAACTCTGCCGCGGGGGACGGAAGAAATTTTCCGATGTCGATAAATTCGCTTTTCAGCCGGTTTTTTTTAAAAAAATGAATAATAGTGTCGTTTAGTCTTTTATTATGGTAGTTTATTAACTTGTAGTTTCCGTTTTCTAATTTAACTGTTTCTATAAACCGGCACATATATTTTCCGTATCATCTCGTTATATTCTTTTATAGCGGTGCTGTAAACAGTTATGCCTCCGCCGCTTCTATAGTATAATTTGTTATTTATATTTTCAATAAATCTTATCATAACGGAACTTTTAAGGCAATTTTTTATCCCGTCGTAATAGCCGAAAACTCCGGTGTAATATCCTCTTGGTTCTAATTCTGCCTTTTTGATAATTTCCAAAGTCTGGTCTTTAGGCGCACCGGACACAGAACCTGCAGGCAATAAGCTTAGAAAGATATCTCCGAATTTATTGATATAATTAGCTTTTAATTTGCCCTCAATTTCTGAAACCGTCTGGAATAATGGACCTAAGTCCGTGTTAATTTTTTCGGTATAGCGGAATTTATTCACTTTGACGTCCGAACTGATTATATTGAGGTCGTTTCTTAATAAGTCCACTACGGTAATATGTTCGGCTAATTCTTTATCGTCATCCATTAGAATCTTTTCGGCATTTTTTAATCCGGCATTAATTGTGCCTTTGACCGGATATGTAAAAATTCTGTTATTCTCATCTATATTAATAAATGATTCCGGTGAAAAAACTACGAACTCATAATCGTCTTTTTTAAAATAAAGCTTATATTTTGCGCAGCTCAGATAAAAAATTTCTTCTAAAGAAAAATTATAAATTTCTATAGGCGTTTTAAAAGTCAGATTTAACAGATATGAATTACCGTTTTTTTGATTATCCGCCACGAATTGAAAACTTTTATTATATGTTTCAAAATTTATGGGAAATTTTTTCATATATCCATCTTTCCAGACTTTTTTATGTACTGCATATTTATTGTACGGATTGTACGGCGCACGGCTATAGAGGCTGCAGCTGTCTGCAGTAATATTTGTAATTATTTTATGAGCATTGCGAACCGGCAGCTCAAATATCAAAGGAGATTTTAATTCAAAATCAATAATAAATAGGAAGCTGACCCTTTTTTCGCCGTATCTATTCATTAAATTAAAAAAATTTAATGTCTCTGATGAAATTTTGCAAGAATTCATTTACAAAAAGTAGTTTCAAATAGGCAAGTTTACAATACAAGTTTACAATACAATTTTACAATTTTACGATATAAGTTTACGATGCAAGTTTAAATGCAAGTTTTACAATGCAAGTTTACGGTGCAAGTTTACGGTACAAGTTTACAATACAAATTTACGATATAAGATTTTATTATGAAATATTATACCATAAAGAGAAAAACGTTTTATAGAAATAAAATAATAAGGACATATTATATTATTAGTCATTAATAAACTATGCGTCA
Source organism: bacterium (assembly GCA_021825865.1). Classification (GTDB taxonomy): domain Bacteria; phylum SZUA-79; class SZUA-79; order Acidulodesulfobacterales; family Acidulodesulfobacteraceae; genus Acididesulfobacter. The sequence goes on along the minus strand of JAKAFU010000035.1, from coordinate 13,946 downwards.
AAGTTTGATGCCGTACTAAATATTTTATTGCATATATTATTACAATAAGCTATATTATTATAATTATTTTAATTTATTATAATTACTTAAATTACTATAATTACTTTAATTTATTTATATAACCGATAAAGTTAGTTCTATATAAATAGCACTAATATAAAATCTTTATATAATATTAATATTAAAGCTAAAAAATTTGGCAATAATAGCTTTAATCTAATTAAAAAAATCTAATTAAGAAGAATATAATCAAAAAGAATATAATTAAAAAGCAAAGAAAAAAGGAGGAGCGCCTTATGTTCCAGACATTCAAATCGAAGCTTTATCTGTGCTCTGCATTAGCTATAATTTTAGTATTATTCGGCGGGTTAGGTTTAAGTTGAGAAGTTTTAAGTTAAGATGATTTAAACTAAGGACGATAAAAATATTATTCGGCTATTACTGCTAATTTAATATTATAAAAAACTGCTCCGACAATATTAAATTATATGATATAATAGTAATAGAATACGCGTGATAGAAAGCATATTATAAAATAATTTCTGTAAAAAATAAGCGGGGAGCAATCATGGCTAAAATTAATAATATTGTAAAAGAGGTGTTAGATAAAACTGAAATGCTGGTAATGGGGACATGCGGCGCAGACGGCGTGCATTTATCGGCTACTTGGGGAGAATATGTGAAAAATATCGGTCTAATTGACGATGAAATAATTTTAATACCCTCGGGGGGATTAAGCAAAACCGAGGAAAATTTAAAACTTAAAAATAATATAGAAGTTTTGATAGGTTCAAAGCAGGTACAAAGCGAACGCGGCGCAGGGCAGGGCATAAGTCTTTTCGGAAAAGGCGAATTCGTGTATTCCGGAGAAATTTTTGACAGGGTTAAAGCAAAATATTCATGGATAAGGGCAGTTTTAATGATAAAAATTGAATCGTTCAGCACGCAGCTGTAATATCGTAATATAATGATATAGAATAATATTATATGCAGCATTGTTCATAGTTTATATTTATAGCTATTTATAATATCGAGAGGCGGTAATTTACAATGCGGTAATTTATATTACAGATAATTTGCGTTATGGTTTTGTGTATTCTTTTTCTTTGCTGTAATATATATAATATAATAATATTATATCGCAGACAGCATCGTTCATAGTTTATATTTGCAGCAGCAGCGGGAAGCGGTAATTTATATATATATTAGAGATAATTTGCGTATTTTGCCGTATATAGTTATGTTTATGTGTGCGCAATTGCATGCTGAGCGAAATATGTTTAATCGGGAGTGTTCAATCGCTGCCGTTATTCTTTTGTAATTTCTATTTTTTATTCTAATTTATTTCTGTTTCTGTTTCAATTGCTGCTGCTATTTTTATTGCACTTGTTTTTTTATTCCGTTCATTTAAATCTATTCTTTCCATTTCCTTTCATTTAAATTCCTTTTTTTATACCGTTTAAGTCGGAACCCAAGACAACATATGTGTAAAATAGTACGATTATAAAACTGCCTGCATCATACTGATAAACGCCGGTATGACAAAAGCGCTATATATTGCGTCTTTCAATAACATTATAATTTATAAAATCAGATTGTACATTTTTCAAAAAAATATTTGTATTTGTTGCCGCAATATTATAAAATAAATCAATAATAGTATATAATTTATATTAAAATAATCTTTTATATAATAAATAAATTACTATGATAACTATAGACAATAAAATCAAATATTCAAAAGAAGAATTAAAAGATAAGCCGAAACAATTATACGGTACCGCAGCGTCAATACAGCTTACTGCCCACGATATAGCAGGTTTTTTAATATGATATTATTAGATACCGTAGAACATTTGAAACTGTTAAAAATAAAAAATTTTATTATCGTAAAAAATTTTCTTTACAACGAATCGTCGGTTTCTGAAATTTTTAAAGACCGTGATTTGTTGTTTATAGTAATAAAAGAAGAATATAGCATAATAGATTCTCTGACAAATCCTAATGCAGAGTATTTTGTATGCGGACGCAATATTGTTTTAAATAAGAAAAAATTTCCGATATTATTGCAGGTTATCAGATTAAATAACGATGATAATCTAATTTATCTGTCGCATACTTTTGCAGGTAAAAATTCAGACATAACGCTTATTAAAAATTTTAATAACGGAAAGTCAGGCGCTATAATAATAATAGACGATAATTTCAAATCACTTTTGATAAAATTTGAAATTAACAGCAGCCAAAAAATCCGAAATTATTTAAAAATATTATCAGATTCTAAATTATTTGAAAACGCGAGAGATTTAGGAACCGGATTAGAATACGATGAATTAAAACCGGCGGTAGATGTAATCTTCAGCGATAAGAAAAAAATATTTCATTCTTTGCTTAATAATGACAATTGTGACGATTTATAATTTTATAAGTAAACCGGATTCTTTTTTTCTGAATATGAGAATAAAAAGTTGATGCCGGAATATTGAGTAACGTTTAAAAAAAACGTATAATTAAAAAGGAAAAGAGCTTATGTTTTTTAAAACTTTAATCACTAAACTGTTTAAAATTGAAACTAACTATCAGGAAGGATATAATAAGGGCTATTTAGACGGTTATAAAAAAGCCTCCGAAGATAATTGCGAAAAACAGGAAAGGCATAAAAAAACCGTAATATACAGCAGCGATAATCTTCCGACTCAGGAAGAAATATAAATCATAGAAAAATAAAGAGTTTTTTTATATACAACAAAGCCGTAGTTTAGAAAATTTGCTTCAGAGATATTTTATAAACCATTCCTCCTCTCTACAATCTACAATCGTTCCTTTCTTTATAGTTGTAGCATTTTATATTTATAGACGCAACTCTTCCGCATTTGAACTTTAGCGTTCAATCGAGTTGCAGAATAAGAATAAAGCAGTTCTTTAAATATTACTAATTTAGATAATTAAAATCCAAATTTTAATCCAAATTGTAAAAATATTTGATTATATTGGTCTGTTGGTTCTACATATGGTTCTGAAAAAGTTTCATTATTTAATACATCTGTATAATATATATTATTTATATTAGACCTTCCCATTTTATTTTGTTCATATTTTATCCCTACATATGGATTAATTGATAAATTATCTATTTTATATAATTGATATCCTGCTTTTAATCCAAAAATATAACCTGCTTTAGGTGCCATAATAAAATGAGTCGTATTATCGGATGTTACAATAATAGTATAATAATATTGAGTGGGTGCTGTTCCATTTACAGTATCATGTATATCATTAAGATAATACCCTTCGCCTTCTATCCATAATTTATTATTTAATACAGGCGGGATATAATAAACTTTAGCGCCTAATTCATAATAGTTTAAATGATAATAATCACTATTAGGTCCGCCAGGCATATTTCTATGCCAATTAACCCATTGATATCCAAAATTAGGGATAACTGCCAATCTATTACCCATACCTAAATATTTACCTAAATTAATCACATAGCCTAATCTAAAACCATATCTGGTCATATTAGATGAATGACTAATATTAGTAGGACCTACCGGTTCATCGTATGTTCCGGAGCCGGGTAAATATGAATAGCCGGCTTTATACCAAATAGGAATCTGTTTGGTTAGAATATTCTGAAAAGATACCCCCCATCCGTGAAATCCAATATGTTCACCGTCTAAATAAGAGCCGGCAGGACGTGATGCTGAATAAAAACCTGCGAGATTCGGAGTATATTCTCCATAATGGAAATAATCATTTTCAAAGTAAATATTTACTGATTTTATGATAGAATCTACATTTACTCTTTGCGCAGTTGTACTATAAACTGTTTTTATTCTTTTTATTTTTAGATTACTTGGCTTATAGTCTGCCGGATACCCGTACTTTGACATTCCTTGCGCATAAACATTAGCAGAACTCAACATAAATACAGCGATAATTATGACAAAATATTTTTTCACTTTTTTCTTCTCCTAAAGATTTTTATAATTAAAAAAGCATGTCGTTAATAAATAGGCATTTTATCAAAATTATATATTTTTATGCAAGATAATTTTTTTTAAAAATCAATATTTTTAATAAAAAAAGGCAATTTAAATTATGATGCCTTTAATACATTAAATAAATTAAATACATTAAGCAAATTAGAGCAGTATAATATAAGAAAATAATGTGTATTAAATTAAAGCAGCATAATACAAATACAGTAGAGTAGCGTATCAAATTAAAGCAGCATAATATAATATAATAATGCGTATCATATAAATATGTATTATATTGTAATTTTTTAGTGTATAATATATATATTATGATGATAACAGTTGCCTATATATTAGTATTCGTTGCATTTGCTTTGATTGTCAGCGATTTTTTTGTATTTTCATACGGAGTTTTAACCTCTGTCAGCGCGGTTCTGTTTGTAATCGGAACGGTCATTATTTTTATGTATTCCGCAAAAACGCCGACGCTTTTTATGCATATAGTAATGCCCACATACATAGCGATTGTAATATTTATAGTTATATTTTTCATACTTGGATATAAAGCTCAAAAAACAGGCAGAAAATCGCCTGTCGATAACATAATCAATTCTACCGCCGATGTGGTAGAAGATATACCTGCAAACGGATTCGGACAGATAGATTTAAACGGTGAAACGTGGGAAGCCTACGCCGATGAGCCGATTGCAAAAGGAAGCAAAGTTATTATAACAGAAGCCCCAAACTCCTCGTCTCTCATAGATAAAGATTCTTTAAAATTAAAAGTAAAAGCTTTAAAATAATCCAGATGTATATACTATGTTAGATTACCTGATTTTAGTTCTTATAAATATTAATCCGTTTTTTGGGGGTAAGTTTTTAGCGGTAGCCTATATAACTGTTGCAAAACTTAATCCTTTTATTTCTATCCTGCTTGTAATAATTTCTGAAATTCTTATATGTACGCTGATATTTTATTTTGCGCAGTATCTGAGAAAATTTAATTTTTTTAAGAAGAAATTAAATAACGTTAATAGCAAATGGGTAAAAAACGGCGCTTATATCGGTTTTTTTGCCGGACAATTTTTTGTCGGCACTCTGTTCGTTTCTTTAGTTCTGGGATTAGTAGAAAACAGGCGGAACGATATTGTGTTCTTTTATGTGCCTCTAATAGCGAGCACTATTTGCTATACATTGATTTATTATTATTTGAGTTCTCACGGGATAAATTTAATGAAAAATTGGCTGTAATCTTATACGCAGCGCAGAATTTTAAACAATCCGCCAGATTTAATATTTGATTTATTAAGGGCATGCTGAATATTTCAGAACGCAGCGCAGAATTTCAATTCGTTTGTCCGATTTACCGATTTATTTTAACAAAGGTTTGCTTAATATCTCCGATTGTCTTTTAAGGACATACGACAGCACTGCATCTCTCACGGGGTCCTCAAAAATAGAAGGGGTAAAAACTTCAACGGCAACAAAATAGCTTGTCAGTGATAAATCTATAATCCTTATTATCGGAAGAGGATTTTGCTCTATTATATCTTTCTTAGTCAACAAATAAATATTCAGGTCTTTTTTGAAACTTTCGAAATCTATTATTTTATCGAGTTCAAATCTGACTCTTACCGAGCGTTTATTGGTATTTGCATAATTCGTCACCAGAGCCTGCATTAAAATATTATTCGGCGCTTTCATTGTAAAACCGTTGTCTTCCTTAATGGTTGTGAATAAAATATTTATATCTTTAATGACGCCGGTATAACCGGGTTTAACCGCTTCATGCTGGTATGTGGACATTAGAAGACCGTATTGCCAAGTTACGATGGTAATCCTGTCGCCGATTTTGAACGGTTTTGCAAATAATATAGTAAATCCCGATAATAAATTTGAAAGAACGGTCTGAGACGCTATGCCGAATATAACGCCTAAAAACGTAGCCCCGAGAAGAATATTTGAAATATCTATGCCTAATGAAGAAAAAATTAACAGAAAAAGCGTAAAATACGCCGTAAAATTTAGTATAAATTTTAAAAAACCTAATCTGTCTTCCGATATATAATTGTGAATAATTTTAACAAACAGTTCTTGAACGAGTTTTATTATTAAAATGCCGAAAATAAGCAGCAAAACAGCTTCTATTATTGAGTAAGAATGTTTTGGAAGATTTTTTGAGTATATAGGTATTGCGTACAGAAGTCCCGATAAGAATAATAATGTAGCTATAATGCCTGCGAGATAGTATGATATTTTTTTATACTTATTATGCTTTTTTTTATTATTTTCGTCCGAGTTTTTATTTGTATTGTTTTTATTTGTGTTCATATAGTTTTAAGTTTGGAAAGGAAGTTATACGCCCAGTCGAATATATCGTTATCAAGTATAATATTCTGCATTTTTGTAATTCTCTGTTTTTTTTCTTCCGGCTCGAGTTCAATAGCTTGTTTGATTGAATCTGCAAAACATTCAATATTGTACGGATTGATTAAAACGGCGTCGGAAAGTTCTTTTGCAGACCCTGTGAATTTTGATAATACGAGCATTCCGCCGTAATTCGTGTCAGACATTACAAATTCTTTCGCAACGAGATTCATGCCGTCATGCAGCGGACTTACAATCACAATGGCAGCAGTTTTATAAAAATAAATATATGATTTTAAATCCAACTGCTTCAGAAATAAAATAATCGGATGCCAGTCGTCATTTTTATACTTCCAGTTTATCTGTTCGGTCAGGCTGTTTATTTCATCGTAATATTCTTTATATGCCGTTATATGCATTCTGGAAGGAACGCCAAGCTGTAAAAAAACAAATTTGCCAATATACTCAGGATATTTTTCTAAAAACAGGTCGATAGCCATCAATTTTTCTTTTATCCCTTTAGTATAATCAATTCTGTCAACAGAAAGAGCCAAATATTGATAAGACGGTTCTATGACCTCTTTTAATTCATTAAATTCTTCAGAATTTACGTCGATATTTGTTGAAAAATCATATATAGACCTTGCGTCTATGCTTATAGGAAAAGGATTGATAATAGTTTTATGCCCTTTGTACGTAACGGAGTAGTCAGCCCAGTTAACCTGAGCCTCAAGTTCCCATTCGCAGGCTTTAAGAAAATTCTGGCAGTGGTATAAAATATGGAAACCTATCAAATCATTTGATAATAATCCTTCTAAAATTTCTTTTTTTTCCGGACATATTGAAAAAACTTCGGGATTTGGCCACGGAATATGCCAGAATATAGCAATTTTTAACGACTCGTCATATTCTTTTATATATTTTGCGGCTAAGGACAGATGATAGTCCTGCAGCCAGATAATATTATCGGTTTCATCCTGCAGACCGTTGTTATTCGCTGCGATGGACTTTATTTCTTCTATAACCGAATCGGCAAATTTTTTGTTTACATTTTTATAAATTTCAAAATTTTTTGAATTAAATTCAGGCTGTTTATAAACTATGTGGCTCAGCGGCCATAAAACAGAGTTTGCATACCCGTAATAATATCCGTTTATTTCTTCCTTGCTTAAAAATAACCTTTTAAGCGAATAAGATTCTTCACCCGGAGGCAGTTTAATTTTATTGTTTTTATCTATAACCGCTTTATCGGCGCTTCCGCCTCCATAAGCTATCCATGTTCCGTTAAGGTTTCGCATTATAGGTTCTAAAGCGATGGTTAGACCTCCTACGGAACGGTTAGAAACGATTTTTTTACCTGAATACTCATGAACAACAGGCTCCCTGTTTGAAACCGCAATCAGGTTTATATTTTTAAATTTTTCTTTAATTAGAATATTAAATTGTTTTTTTTCCATATATAGCAATAATTATACCATTTTTTTATTATTTTTTCAATTTTAAATTATTTTAAATTTATAATTCAAATAAAATCTATTATTAGCTGTACATTATCGTAAAAATTTGGTATATTATAGAAAAATATAAAAATAAGTGTAATAGTGATATTTAATCGTAAACAGAGAAACAAACATCTATATATTTAATTTTTGTACTTATTTTTATATTTATTGCATTTAAATATTTTTTATAACTTTTATATTTTTTATAACTTGTATAACTTTTATAACTTATATTAAAAATGTTATATAAATCTTATACTAAAAATTCGGAGGAGCAATTTTATGTTCGGCGGACGGAACGAAGTTGAAAAAAAATGCAGACTCATTAATGCTGCTTTTATAGGAACCAATGCGGAGCTTAAAGGATTAATAAAGAAAGAGGCTAAATACGTCAAAGATAATGACTTTTTAAAAGCGTTGGAAACAAGGCGTAAAATAGTTGAAATTGCAGATACAGTGGTCGGCGGTTTCAGCGCGGCGGCTCAATCTAAAGTACTGTATTCAGAATTCAATCAATCTTTAAGCGAGATATTGACAATGTCAAATACTACGTCTTCTTCTATTGAAGAGATGTCTCAGACAATAAAAGAAATAGCCTCAAATGCACAGTTTTCCGCAGGAGCGGCAAAACAGACCGTTGACCAGACGACGGAAGGTTCAAATGCTTTAAGCCAGCTTTCCGAAAAGATGGGTATGGTAATGCAGGCTGTTCAGATGATGAGTGAATCAATTACAAAATTTGTAGAAAATACTCAGAAAATAACGGGTCTTACATCAGAAGTAAAAGATATAGCAGACCAGACTAATCTTCTGGCGTTGAACGCTGCAATTGAAGCTGCCCGCGCAGGAGAACAGGGCAGAGGTTTCGCTGTGGTAGCCGACGAGGTAAGAAAACTGGCAGAAAAGTCTGCAAAAGCGGCAAAAGAAATTGAGCAGGTAACAATGGTCATAAACGACCAGTCTAACGCCGTTAAAGAAAAGGTAACGGACGGAATTAATTTTATGAACAACAGCAAAGAATCGTTAGACATAGTGGAAGACGTTCTAAAAAAAGCAAACGACGAAGCCATAAAAACCTCGGACAGCATAAGCAGAATTGCTACAGCCGCCGAAGAACAGTCGTTTGTCTCAAAAGAAATGGCTTCCAATATCACAGTCATAACGGGCGATTTAGAAAGCGGAAGCGCAACATTTAAAAAATTATACGGTCTTATAGATGAATTATTAAACGGTTTTAAAAAAGATTTAAACGAATTTTTATTTTTTCCTTACGACACAATGTTTTTAACGCTGACCAAGGGCGACCATGTCACGTGGGTTTCAAATGTTTTAGATATTTTTGTAGCTAATAATACTAAGGTAAGCCCTTCGGAATTAACCTCTCATCACGAATGCAGGCTAGGAAAATGGTATGACGGTCCGGGTAAAGAACAATATGGAGACAATCCTGCTTTTATTGCGTTAGGTCAAGTCCATCCGAAGGTTCACGAAACAGGGAAAGCAATCGTCGCTGCGATACAGAGCGGCAATAAAGATGAATCTAAAAAATTGGCGGAGCAGCTGGAAAAATATTCAGAAGAAGTGCAGTCAAAATTAGACGATTTAATTAAAAGCGTCCAGGCAAAAGCTTAAACGCGCCGGACGATTATGCTGATTAAAATGACGAACAGGCTGCATAAAAAAATAGATACGCTTAAATAATATACTTAATATATATTATATAGAATGGTTATATATATCATAAAATAGTTGCATGCACATACATAGCATATATAGACTGATTATGTTTTTATTCACGCAGCCTGTTCAGAAAATTTAAATATCGGCAACTGCTTTTTCAATAATTTTCTTTATTTCTAAGGATTTTCTTTTCAAATTGCCATCTGTATCGGCGGCTAAACTGAGCAATGCAGCAGGATTAACGGCATTGACTATAACATTGCCTTCTTTATCTTCATATATACAGACATTACAAGGAAGCAGAAGCCCCGTTTCATCGCTCATATCAAGTACATCCATAGCTGTTTTAGGATTGCACATTCCCAGAATGGTGTACTTCTTAAAGTCTGCATTTATTTTTTCTTTTAAAGTTTTCTTAATATCTATCTCGGTTATAGCGCCAAAACCGTTTGCTTTAAATGCTTCTTTGACCCTTAAAATTGCGCTGCCGAAATCTAAATTAACTGTTTTTTTAATGCTGATACTTTCAGTCATGTCAAATTCTCCTTAAACTAAATAGATTATTTTTTGTTTAATTGTAGTATATTAATATATACAGATATACATATTTATATATTAACATCAGTATTTAATTTTTTCAAGCAAATTAAACTATCAAATTAAATCATCAAATTAAATCATCAAATTAAATCATGGCGTCTGTTTCTGTCAAATGAACGATTTTTTTATTTAAATTAAATAAATAAATCAGTTAGATAAATAAATAGGCGTCTGTTTCTGTCAAATGAATGATTTTTTTATTTAAATTAAATAAATAAATCAGTTAGATAAATAAATAGGCGTCTGTTTCCAATTAAGCGTTAAAATTAAAACATTGCTATTTAATTGACAATATTAGTATTTAATGCTAAATTAATTTTAAAAATAAAGCAGTCAATCAGTAAGACAATTTTTATTTATTTATTTATTATTTATTTATAATTTATTATTTATAGTTATTATTTATATTTATTAAGGCTTTATCATTTTTTATTATTTATGGTTAAATATTATTATGGATAAAGAAAGAAAAATATTCTATATATTGGCTTTATCGATTATTGCGGAGGTTTGTTCAGTATTGGTTATATTGTTTATAAGTTCTAATTTTTTGATTTATAACGATTTCAGTGTATTAAGAGAAATTAATAAATCTATTTTTACCGGCGCTAAGAATTTTATATATATAAGTTTTATTTTAGAATTTATCTTATTTATATCGGCAATAACCGTCGTCTTGATTATTACCAGATATAAAAAAATATTTTTCGAAAAAAATTCTGAAGATATTGCTATGACTGACAGTTTGACCGGTTTGTATAACAGGCGGTATTTCGACAGCTTTTATGAAAATATATTTGACCAGGCTTCAAGATACAGTACGATATTTTCGTTAATTATGTGCGATATTGACCATTTTAAGAAAATTAATGATACTTATGGTCACGATAAGGGCGATGCAGTGTTAAAAGAAGTGGCAAAAATTTTAAAAAATAATATCCGCAAATCTGATATAACTGCGAGATACGGCGGCGAAGAGTTTATGGTTGTTTTACCGCAGACTGAGCTGTCCAACTGTTTAGATGTTGCAAGAAAAATAAAAACTTTAATTTCTAAAATTAATATAAAAGATACCGGAAAAATTACCATAAGCATGGGAGTAATATCTTATTCAAAAGAATTTGAAGATAAAGCAAAAGATTTTTTAAAAAAAGTTGATGAACTTTTATATGATGCCAAAAACAGAGGCAGAAACAGAATCATATCCGTAGATGCAAATAATGAAAATATTGAAGTTTCTGAGAATCCATGGGTTGACGATTAGTTTTTTAATATTCTTATATTGAAAAAAAAAGCCGAATAAAGTAATATATTAGTTGCCGTATAGTAATAAATTATAGTATTGCTTATGGCAATAATACGGCTGTAAATAAAATACAAAATGAGTTTAAATATAAAATGTATAAAAATACGAAACTATAAAAAAATTTATAAAAACATGCAGCTATGCAATCTTTAAACATATAAAACTGCAAAATTAACGAGGATAATAATATGGGTATTAATGTTCCCAAAGAAACGCCGGTGAATGCAGGACAAAATATATTGGAAGTCGGACAGAACAAGATGGAGCTTGTTGATTTCAGGCTTTTTAGTATTAATGAGCAGCCTAATGCAATATTTGACAAAATTATAAACAATAAATCAAAAGCAGGTTTGTCTAATTCATCCGATTCTTCCCGCAGCGACGGCTTATCAGAACAGCACGGTTCGGCATCCGACGGAAGCGGCTATTCCAGAGAAAGCAGCTTAAAACTTTCATTAGAGGAATACGGGGACGAAATAAATGAAGGAATATACGGAATAAACGTAGCCAAAGTCATTGAAATAATTAAAATGCCGGAGGATATTTCAGAAGTTCCCAATAGTAATGAATTTATAGAAGGGATGTTCAATCTGAGAGGTTTCGTAGTTCCTTTAGTTAATCTGCCAAAATGGATGGGATTAACGGAACCGGAAAATTTGAAAAAGAAAAATTTTAAAGTTATTATTACAGAATTTAATAGGGTTAAAGTCGGTTTTATTGTTCATGAAACTACAAGAATAAGACGCGTATCGTGGGTTGATATCAATAAAACTGAATTGTCGTCAGTTTCTCAAGAAGATTCAAAAGTTACCGGTATAATAAAAATAGAAAATGATGATTTGCTTCTTTTGTTAGATTTTGAATCTATCGTTGATGAACTTGGATTTTATAAAAAAGAGATAGGTGAAATAGATGCGGAAAAGAAGGAAATTGCAAGCGATATTAATGTTCTTATAATTGACGATTCTTCTACAGCAAGGAAAATGGTAAATAATGCCCTCTTAAAAGAAGGGTTTAAAACCATCATGGCGGAGAATGGAAAAGATGCGCTTGATATCGTCTATTCAGGGAAATATAATATTGACGCTATTATCTGCGATGTTGAGATGCCCGTTATGGACGGCTATACTTTTACTAAAACCATGAAGGCTGACGATAAATACAAAGATATACCCATTATAATGCATACTTCTCTCAGCGGAACGGAAAACGAATCTAAGGGTAAATCTTCCGGCGCCGATTTGTATATTGTTAAATTTGACCCTGTTGAATTTAACAAAGCAATTAAGACGGTGCTAAAATTAGATTGATATTAACTGCACAATTGTCATTATTTTTCTGCGCTTTGCGCTTTGCTATTTATAATTAAGACAGTACTTAAAAATATATCGATATTATCTAAATAACTCTGCCGGCTTTATTAGCTGCATAACCTGTTGAAATCGTAAAATCGGTAAACTATAAGCATTTTAGCACACTCAATTTTATATAGATTTATATTGCATTGATGCTCCTGTGTTTTTTATAGAGTTAAATTTTTATATAGTCAAAATAGATAATAGATAATAGCGAATAGAGGACTATTTATTTTGGAAACAAAAAAGCGTACGTTTTTTATAACAGGAACAGATACGGATGTCGGTAAAACATTTGTCAGCTCTTTGATAATTAACGGTCTAAAATATTACGGCAAAAAAACCGGATATCTAAAACCGATAGAAACAGGGGTTAAATTAAATAGCAACGGCACGAAGGAATATATTGACAGTTTCTTTGTTAAAAAACAATCGGATATTAAGGAAAGCTTAGAGGATATATGTCCGTTTACTTTTAAACATCCTTTATCTCCGCACGCTGCGGCTAAATATGAAAATAGAGCAATTTGCATTAAAGATATTTTATATGCTTTTTATGATTTGCAGAGTAATTACGATATTTTAATAGTCGAAGGAGCAGGCGGCATGCTCGTGCCGCTTAAAAAAGGCCATTTTATGATAGACCTTGCCAGATATATAGATGCGGAAGTTATAATAGTCAGCAGAGCAGGTCTTGGAATGCTGAATCATACATTGTTAAGTATTAATTATGCTAAAAATAACAATATTAAACTTGCAGGCATTGTTATAAATAATGCAAGAAATGAAAATGATGAAAGCGTATTCTCAAATAAAGAAATACTGAGGGAATTTACCGATGTGCCGATAATCGGAGATATTCCGTATTTTTCGCTTGATGAGCGGAAAAATTTTATGTATTTAAAAGCATTGCCTTTAAATTATATAGATTTTGACAGTATTTTGTGATAAAATAAATAATGAAATCGGATGCTCGCTATTTGAGCTATATGAGCGGATAGTTGGATGATGCAGCCTTTTCACTTTGCTTTTATTGCTTTTATTGCTTTTTTACTTTGCTTTATAGCTAAATGTATGTATGTTCGTATTTTTCTATTACTATTATAATAAGGGTATATTATGAAATTCGGAAGATTTAGACATAAAAAAG
>JAKAFU010000067.1 GCA_021825865.1 bacterium | reverse complement strand
GCAAGTTTCAGTAGATCGTGGATTTTAGGAACATTTATTTCAACGTTTTTTACATAATAGGCTTTTAATAATTTTTAAATTACTAGATGTCCGAAAAATAACGCATATGAATACTTTTTTAAATTAAACAAATCAATCATAACTTCAAAGTCTTCATCGGAGGATTTAATCCAGTATTGTATTATTTCGTCCTTTTTCATATAGCTTTTAAATATATAAAATTTTAAAAATTATAATCATGTTTATATCTATTTTATCATATTTTTAATAATAGTTTTAAAATATCAGGAATAATAAAAATATCCCTAAAAATAAAAACCCTTACCTCGTAGATACAAGCGGGAGTGAGGGAATAAATAATATAGTTGACTCCTACTTCATTTTAAAACCTAAACATTAAAAATAAAAACTCCCGGCCGCGTCAAACGCAGTCGGGAGTAAGGGAATAAATAAATCTGACACCTTTAATTTTGAACATTTTGACTTAAAATTATAAATATTGCATTGGATCTTTTAATATCATTTTTTATTTTCTCCGAAGTTATTAGTTCTGGATTTATAATTTTTTCATATTCTTCCCAAATTGCTTTTACCTTAGTTGTTGAAAAAACTGTAGCAAAAAAATTCTTTAAATCCACATCAGATTTACTATGTGATACAAATATCTCCGCCATTTTATTTCCTCTTAATTAAAAATTAAATCTATTTATTTTTTTTCTTGTAATTTTTTTATAGCGAATTACAATTTAGTTAGATATTATTTTTACAGTTTAAAATTTATAAAGTTATTAATTATATCGGTTTCTATTTTTTTAATCTCCATTTTAATTTCATTAATATTTTTATTTTGAATTTTTGATACTTTATTATTTCTATCTTTTAATTCTTTATATTCTTTAAAAGTTATACAACCACTTTTGAGTGGTGCTAAATGTTTTTCAAATAAACTCAAGTTAGAAATGATTTCATTGAATGTTATATTCTCTATTTTTTTTATTTCATCATTATAGAAATTAATTAAGTCATTTATTATCTCTAAAATGAAGCTTACTTGCACTGTATTTCCATTTACTTCTTGTTTACTGAAATGTATGCAGATCATATCATTATCATTAAATCCGTCATTTTTTTCCTCTGCACCGGATGTGTTAAGTTCAATATTAATACCGTTTATCAATACTTCGGAAAAAAGATTAGAAAGTTTTTTAAGATTATCTTTTGACTTTTCTTCTTGTTCGGCTAATTTATAATATATAGCCATTTTAAAAAAATAATTTATTTTTAATTTTAAATATTTAAAGTCATTATCCGCCCGAAAATGATTATTATTGTATTTATTAAAAAGTTCTTCCGCCTTCTCAAAATGAAATGATTTTAAAAAATATTCTATTGTGTTTTCCTGTGTCGGAATAGGAAAGTGAGATATATTAACAGAATCTCCAATTCTATAAATTTTTAATTCATCCTCTATTAGATATTTTTCATATTTTAATCCTCTTCTTAAATCTTCTAAATAGTTATTCCTGATATTTTTAAATACTTCTTCAAATTTATATGGCAGACAAATAACACGCCCATTAAGAGGCGATACGGTTTTTAGTTCGTTATCATAATATTTAAGTTTTTCAAAATAAATTTTGTAGGCATCTGGACTAATTAATATTAAGTGCATATTTTTATTCTTTCTTGCGGCATCTAAAATAATATTTTTTATATGTTCGTCCCGAAATGAATAACCCACGACAATTAAAAACTTGCAATCCGATTCCAGAATGTGTTTTATGCTAACCAACATTTCCAAGACCGGTTCGGCATAATCAAGCTTTTGCATGGGATAAAGCATCAGGCTTTCGGCGTTTTCTCCTGAAATGAGAGGAATTTTGCTAACATTTTCGTTAAATTTACTTATATCTATAGGTATTTTTACATAATCTCCCCTCTCGGTGCGATACCAATTAACCGACCCATGTAATTTATAAAGACATATATCTACCGTTTCTGACTTAAACATTTTGGGATTCCATCTGTCTGTAAAACCGTCGCTATAATTTAGTCTATGCTCTATGCAGAATTGCTCTATGCACGTATCATAATTTAATGAAATTATATTTAGATGTTCTTTAGGCTGGATATTTTTAATTTCTCTAATAAAATCTAAAAGCGGTTCTAGGTATTTAATCTTTCTGCTGTCGGATATTATAGCTTCCTTTTTTATAAAATCTTTTAATTCATCAATTAGCGGCTTCTTTTCAGCATAATCTGTTAATATAAAATTTTGTTCAATATTTTCATAAAATTGTATAACGGTTCATCTTTCTTTTTATTAAGTTTTGTAAGTGATTCCAAAAGGAGTTCTACATCTATTTTTTGTTCGGAATTGCCTGTTTCGGACTTTTTCCATTCTTCCAAAATTTCTGTTATCTTATTTACTGTTTTAATATCATTGGAATTATTTCCACTTGCTATATGTTCTTTAAATTTCTTAACAAATTCTACGGTATCGGGAACACCCGCTTCTTTCGAAGCGCCCGCGCCTAATAAAAAAACAATATCCGGTTTTACATCCATTTTATTGCCTCATAATCTTAAAATTTAAAATAATAAAAATTTAAGTGCTTTTTATTTCACGGCATAATCCCGTTTTTATACACCATTATTACGTACGGAGCAAGCGTTCCTCTTCCGCTTGACCTTCCGTAAGGCTTCCCGAGCGTCCCTTGAAAATCTTCTATATAAACTTTTGAAGGTTTGCCGAATACTTTTATTATAGCCTGTCTGTCAAACCATATAAAATGTTCCGTATAAATTACAAAAAATCCTTTCTCTTTATACCATTTCTTATTGCAAAGCCATCTATACGGAACTATTCCGTTACCGCCGGAAATTAACTGCCTAACTTTTACTTTACCTTTGGTTTTAAGCGTAATTATAGAACTATCCCAGTAAGTTCCGTAACCGTATGTTAAATTATGCCTTATGAGCCATTTCCCTAAAGGCTTGACCGGACTTTTTGGAATAACGGCTAAAGAATTTAAGGTAAACGAACCGGCGTAAATCATGAAAACGAAGGCGACGGAGATTTCTAAAAAAACAGGTTTAAAATTTTTAACTTTTACGCCGTCTTTCTTTATAATATCTAAGGTTTTATTTTTCATAAAGCCGTTTATTACGTATCCAAAATTTCTTATAATAAGAATAAATCCGAAAACTGCTACTGGCATTAAATATCTGGAAGAAGCCTTATTTACGGGAATTTGACTCATTAAAAAACCTAAAGACATAAATAGCATTCCGCCTAACAGTAAAATATCCAGAAAATCATCATCTTTAAATTCTTTTACTTTTTTTACCGTAGTTTTAATTCCGTATATAAATATAATGAAACCCGTAATCTTAAAAATTTCTATAACTGTTTTTAATGAAAATAGATTTTTGCCGAATACTTTTATTCCCAAAAGATTTAACATTCCGTTTATATAAAAATAAAAGTTTTTTACGAAAAATTTTAAACGGACGAAGGCTATGGAAAGCCTTGAAGGAACAGTTACAAAACCGCCGTCAGCCTTAATTGCTAAAAATATTAACTCCTTAAGCAGATAAGCCGTTATAACGGATAAAACTATAAGCAGATACTTACCGATATTGTTATAATTTCCGTCTTTTCCGATAACTTCTTTGGCAATAAAAACAATGCTTAAAACTATCAAAGGAACTCCGCAAATTACGACGTTTACGTTATCGTTTGCAAAACCGGTGGTTAAAACTATAAAAGCTACCGTTAAAAATAAATAAGATAAACGCGAAGCCGTTTTTAAAAATTTATTAATTAATAGGAAAACTAAAAGAGAAACGATAACGGCGGAAAGATGCATGCCTTCCTGAAGCGCCCAGAAAGCTAAACCTCTTGAAGGAAATACCAAAAAAATTATGAATAAAAATAAACCGGTTTTAAATATTAAGCCGGCGTTGCCGTTTACTTCGTCTTTTTCACGCGGAATATAAAAATAAGCGGTTAAAATAAATACGGCATATAAAAAGACCGGAACCGCGTGCATTATCAGCGGTCTAAAACCAAGCAGTTTAACGAATGCAGCATTAACAAACATATCTAAGGAATAAAACGGGTCAAGCTGGGACAGATAATATCCCCGT
>JAKAFU010000066.1 GCA_021825865.1 bacterium | reverse complement strand
TTATTTATCGGGGTTATCACAGGCGCTTTCTCCGGATATTACAGCGGATTGATAGACAGTCTGCTGATGAGGTTTGTCGATATAATGCTGACGTTCCCCTCATTTTTTCTTATTCTTGCTATAAGCGCTATATTAAAACCTTCAATCATAAATATTATGATAATTATCGGATTAACCTCATGGATGGGTGTCGCAAGAATAGTAAGGGCAGAATTTATACAAAACAGGCAGAAAGATTATGTCCTCGCCGCAAAAGCTTCGGGCGCTTCCGATTTGTACATTATTTTTTCTGAGATTTTACCAAACTGCATAGCTCCGATATTAGTTTCGGCAACATTAGGTATAGCAGGGGCTATTTTAATTCAGGCATCTTTAGCTTTTTTAGGTATAGGAATCATGCCTCCGACTGCAAGCTGGGGCGGTATGCTCTCAAGAGGGAAAACATATATAATGATTGCATGGTGGCTGACGTTGTTTCCGGGACTTGCAATATTGATGACGGTATTAAGTTTTAATCTTATCGGCGAAGCAGTGAGGGACGCTCTTGACCCGAAAGTGAACAGAAGCTTAAGGTAAATCTAATCTAATGTAATTTTATTTTGTTTAATTTAATCTAATTTTATTTAATTTAATTCACTTTAATTAATTCAATATATGTAATTTGGTACGTATAATCCGCGTTTTGTTAAGTTCTATTGCATTTTATTAAATTTAATTGAATTTAATTATATTCTCTTTTATGGCTGTTTATATACTTAAAAGGTTGATTTTTATGCTGCCTATTTTAATAGGCATAACCCTGATATCTTTTTTTGTTATTCATCTTGCGCCGGGTAATCCCCTGACCGAGCAGCTCGGCTTAAATCCGAAGGTATCAATGGGCGCAAGGCTTCAGCTTGCTAAACTGTACGGGCTGAATAAACCGTTGATATCGCAATATATCAGCTGGATTAAACGGATAGCTACACTTAATTTCGGGAGGTCTTTTACCGCCGACCATGAACCGGTTATTAAGGAAATATCAAGGACAATAGGCATTACCATATTGATAAATTCGCTTGCGCTAATTTTTATCTTTATTTTCTCTATTCCAATCGGCGCTATTTCGGCGGTAAAACAAAATTCGCTTTTTGATAAAATTTCTACGGTCATAGTGTTTATCGGTTTCGCGGCTCCTTCGTTCTGGGTGGCTCTTTTACTTATAATTTTTTTTGGAATTAATTTGCACTGGCTGCCTATCGGAGGAATTACTTCATTGAATTACAGATTTTTATCTCCTGCAGGAAAGATTATAAATATATCGAAACATCTGCTCATGCCGGTTTTTGTAGCGGGTTTTGGCGGTATAGCCGGTCTTTCCCGTTATTTAAGAGGCAATATGCTGGAAGTTTATAAAAACGAATATATAACTACGGCAAGAGCTAAAGGACTCAAAGAATATGTCGTAATATACAAACATGCTTTAAAAAATGCGCTAATACCTTTTATAACTATTTTAGGATTAAGCATACCCGGACTTATCGGAGGAAGCGTTATTATAGAAACTATTTTTGATATAAACGGCATGGGCAGACTTTTTTATCAGAGCGTATTAGCTCGGGATTACCCGACTATAATGGGCATACTTGTTATAGGAGCCGTTCTTACCCTGCTCGGAAATTTAATAGCGGATGTTGCCTATGCTATAGTTGACCCCAGATTAAGAAAATAACAAAATAAATTAATAATTGAATAGGATAATAAAATGATATATAATTTGAAGATAGGAAGAAATAACGGCGGGCTTATATATTTAATTGTCTGCTGAATTATACAATTATAGAAACTAATATAGTATCCAAATTATAATGTTTTAATACTATCAAAAATAGCTCTGTTTTCGATTAAATTCTCAATTATATAAATTACATAAGATTAATCAGGAATTAGCAAAAGAAGGAACTAAAAATGTATAAAAAAATATTGATTTTATTTACTATCATGGCGGTTTCCGCACTTGCGCTTTCAGGATGCGCTACTACGCGCAATATACAAGGCAGACCTATAATATCTTCTTCCGTTAATAAGATAATTAACGGAGTTACTACTAAAAAAGAGATTCTTTCCATGTACGGTCCTCCGCTGTCTGTTTCAAAAAATATCCTTAAACCCGGTGTTGAAACCTATAAGTATAGATTCAGATATAAAAAATATGTTCATATGGGGGACGAAATACTTACGTCCGCCACAAGAAAATTAACTGAAAAATTAAATATAACTTTGCAGCACGGTGTTGTTATCGCTCATAGCTTTACTACTCAAGGCAATATTTCATTAAAAAGGATATTGAAAAAGAAAAACACGTCAGGCGCTCAATCTCAGGATAACAATAATAATTATTAGTCTTGGTGTTTAATTAATTATTTATTTAAAAATAGGCAAAAAAAACTTATGTTTCTTGGGCCGGCGCAGTTTGCGCAATAGACATTATAGTAAATATAGTAAGATAAATCGTTATGGCGCGATAGTACGGTAAATAAAATTTAATATGCAATACATATAATTGAAATGCTGATTGGTGTAAATTAAGTTTAATATAATATATATAACTGAATTGGAATGGAATATTGAGTGATGAAAATTAAGTTTACAAAATTAGAAGGGGCAGGTAACGATTATATTTACATTGATGCCGTCAATGATTTGCCTGAAAATTTAGTTGATAATTCAAATTTCTATAGAGAGCTGGCTGTTAAAATCAGCGACAGGCACTTCGGAGCCGGCTCAGACGGCGTAATCGTGATACTTCCTCCGGATATTGACCGAAAAAGCGCCGATTTCAGGATGAGGATGTTTAATGCCGACGGTTCTGAAGGAGAAATGTGCGGAAACGGCATAAGATGTTTTGCAAAATATGTTTACGACCATAAACTCATTTCAAAAGCTCAGATAAAAATAAATACGCTCGCAGGAATTAAAACAGTCAAGGTTTTTACCGGCAGCGGCGGATATGAGCATTCAAACGGAGCAGATTTAGTTGAGTATGCTGCGGTTGAAATGGGAAAACCTGAATTTGAAAGTGCTAAAATTCCTGTCGCTCTTGACAAACCGGAAGTAATTGGCGAGATTATCCAAGCCGGAGATTTAGAGTTTAAAATTAACTGCGTGTCTATGGGCAATCCTCATTGCGTAATATTCGTAAACGATGTCGATAATTTTAATGTAGGATATTACGGTCCTCTTATAGAAAATAATCCTTTATTTCCTAATAGGATAAACGTTGAATTTACCGAGATTATTTCTAATGAATCCGTCAAGGTAAGAACGTGGGAACGCGGTTCAGGCGAAACACTGGCATGCGGAACCGGCGCATGCGCGGTTTACAGCGTTATTAAAAAGACTATAGGCATAAACTGCACCGGCAGTATTAACAATAATAACGGTGTTAGTAATAATAGCATCAGCATTAATAATAGCAATAGCGGCAGCAATAATGCAAATTCTCTGAATGTAATCCTGCGCGGCGGTGTTTTGCAGATTGCAGGCGATATAAATAAATCTGTATTAATGACAGGACCTGCTAAAGAAGTTTTTTCCGGCTATTACGATTTTGAATTTTAAAATAGCTGCCTAATATAAAATATATGAAGTTTTTTCAGGCTATTATGATTTTGAATTTTAAAATAGCTGCGTGTATCGGTATATTATGCAAAGATAGTAATTGTAATAACAAATATAATTGTAGTGTTACAGTATTATAGTATGAATAAGCTGCATGTTTTGAGTGATTTTAAAAGCAGACTGATTTTTCTTATAATAGTAAGTATTGTGCATTTTCTGCTTTCCGTCGTCTTATTAAAACAGGCGTCATCTTATCCCGTGAGCTCAATGTCTCAAAATTTCGGCTCTCCGTCAATATTGAAAAAACTTTCGGCATATAAATATAGGCTTGGCAGAATTATTAAAAAAAAAGAAAATTATGCAGACGAAAATGATGCACTTAAAAAACATCATAAGCATTTAAAAATTTTTAAAGAAGGATATAAGTTTTATATAAATGGGAATTATAGGAAAGCGGCAGGTTTTTTCTGGCTTTATACCGATAAAAAAGGCAAATTTCTTTACGATTATTCCTTATATTATCAGGGAGTGTGTTTTATAAAAACACATAGTTATCATAAAGCGGATTTTGTTC
>JAKAFU010000065.1 GCA_021825865.1 bacterium | reverse complement strand
TTAAAGTTAAAAGCAATGATGAGATAGGAGCTTTAGCAAAATCTTTCAATAGACTTAAGAAAAGTTATATAAAAGCTGTTGAAATGTTAGCCGATAAAAATAGAAAAGAATGAAACCAAAAATTGTTACTTAAATTAATTGAAAATTTTTTTATTTAAGATATAATTTAACTGTATGGCGAATATTGATTTATGGGGAATTTTTAATTGCTCATAATTATTTATGATTATTCTTAATTATTTATATCTGCATATTCTTAATTATTTGTTCTTAATTATTTATAATTATTTATTCATAGTTACTTATTCTTAATTGTCCATAGTTGGTTGTTCTTAGTTACTTTTAACTGTTTTTCATTAATTTCTTATTAATTAATAGTTAGATTGTTTTATCTTGCCTAAATTCTTGAGATTTAAATTTTATCATTTATTTTACTATTTAATCTTACTTACAAAGGTGCAAAAATGGATATTTACGAAGGAAATGACGGTGTTTTTTTAATTTTTGACGATAAAATTATTGAAGATTTCAGCATTAAAAAAAAGAAGAATATATATTCTAAATTAAAAGACAAAAAAAAATATTCATCTGTGCTTAATAATCTGCATATGACTGCGGATGAAGACAGTAAACTTCATAATAAAAGGAAAATAGCAAAAACATTTAATCCTTCATTAGGCGGTATTTTGTTAATAAAAAATGAAAAAATACGTGAATTGGAGGACGATGCGCTGCTTGAGGAATTTGACAGATTATGCAGACTTATAGAAGACGATTACGGTTTAAATATTTTCAACTATATGCTGAATGAAATTTATGAAGAAGAAAAGCAAGAAAAATATTTTGAAATAGAAACCTTTAATTATAATTTTATATCGCATAGAGCGGTAAAAAGTAATTTAGCGTCAGATTTTGTAAAGGAATTGAATAATTTTATAGAAAAAAATTTTTTTAAAAATATTAAAGAAAATACTAAAAAAACAGATAAAGAAAAAAATGCAAAAAAAGATGAAAAAGTCGTTACAAATGCAGCGAATAATCTAAAATATAATAAAATTAATAAATCAGATATAAATAAGATTGAAATAAACAAAACAGAACCATTGAAATCTAAACCTTCTAAATCTGAAATATATGAAAACACTGAGGGATTGAAATTAAAACCAACCGCAAAGCCGCAGACGGAGTTTAAGAAAAAATCAGATACAACTAAGAATTTTCAGACAGGGTTTAAGAGAGAATCAAAATCTGAACTAATCCCTGAAACAATGAAGAGCGCGGCTGCAGAAAATACCGAATCAAAAGTTTTAACGGATATTCATTCCGAAATCAACTTAATATCTCTTAGCTGGAGTTCACTCAGTCCTAAAGATACCGCTCCAGTGCTTGAAGAAGGTACCCCCGCCGAAATTAACCATTCAAGCTGGATAAGAATGTATTTTCAAAAGCCCAGAGTAAGGAAGATAGTGTGGAGGCTTAGAGATAAACCTGATGCCGCTCATTTAAAGCCGCTGTTAAGGGTTTATGCAGACGGAAACATGCTGTGGTATGAGACTTTGGATTCCGTTGCGGGTGATAAATATATAATTCTTTCGGAAGAGATTGAGTTGTCAAGGGTATGGGCAGAAATTGGCTATGTTGACGAAAAAAATGAATTTATATTTATCGCAAGAACTCCGGTGTGGCCTCCCGCGTGCTTATTTAAATCCTCTCCGGTTAGATATTCTCTAAAAAAATCATTAAATAATAAAATATGTCTTATAGGCGCTACGGAAAGCCTGCCTGAACAGAATAATATAGGAAATGCAGCGTCTACATCGTCAGGAGGCGGATTCTACGGAATTAATAAATAAGTAACATCTTGCTTTGCGGTAAGACAATAATAGTTTAAGACAATAATAAGACAGAATAATATAAGATAATAATATAAGACAAAACAATCGGGTAACAATTAAGAACGTTCATAATAAAACAATAATAAATAAAATTAAGATAAATAATAAGCTGAAATAATAAAACAATAATAGTGAGATAATTATAAAACAAAATAATAAAACAATAATAGCGAGAGAATAATGATGAGACAATAAATAATAGTAAGGCAAATTAATAAGACAAGTAGAAATAAAATAAATGAGGAGTGAGATGATATTATCATGACTGCGGAAAAATCTAAATGGGTACCTGTTTTACATTTTCACCTTCCATTCGTAAGGCATCCGGAAAGGCCTAAATATTTAGAGGAAGAATGGTATTTTGAAGCTGTAACCGAAACGTATTTGCCGTTATTGGAAGCATTTGACAATCTGGAGAGAGACGGCGTAGATTATAATCTGACAATTTCTTTAACACCTACTCTTTTAACGATGATGGCTGACCCGTTTCTTTCGGAAAGGCTGCTCAATTATGTTGATGCCAGGGTTAAGGTGCTTGATGAAGAAGCATTTAGAACTCAGACAGACCCCGATTTTCATCCGGTAACATTATTTTATAGGGAAAGGTATAAAAACTGGGCTGCCAAGCTGAATAACGGCGGCGGACAGTATATAATAAACCAGCTGCTGAAACATAATAAACTGGGTCACGTAAAAATAGTAACTTCTGCAGCAACGCACGGCTTTTTATTGTTTATGGTCGGCGAACCTGAAACTATCGTTGCTCAAATACAGGTAGGAGTCGAAACGCATGAAAAATTGCTTGGAATTAAACCTTCAGGGATATGGCTGCCGGAATGCGGGTACACTTCAGGTTTTGATGCTATTTTAAGCAGATATGGAATATTTTATACTTTCTTAGACCAGCACGGAATAGAAATGGCGTATCCTGAACCGCCAAACGGATGTTTTTCGCCTGTCGTTACGCCTTTTGGGCTTGTTGCTTTCGGAAGAGACCCTGAAAGTTCAAGACAGGTTTGGTCAAGTAAGGAAGGATACCCCGGAACTCCTATTTATAGAGAATTCTATAGAGATATAGGATTTGACCTTGACCTGCCTCATCTGACACCGTTGAAGCATGGAAGTATTAAGACGTTTACCGGATTGAAGTATTATGCTATTACCGGAAGCGGAACTTATAAAGAAGCTTATAGACCGGGCGCCGCAAAGAGAAAAGCCTTGGAACATGCCGAGCAGTTCGTGTATAATAGGGTATTGCAGGGAAATTATTTAAAAAATGCTATGGGAGAACCGCCTGCAATAGTTTCCATGTATGACGCCGAATTATTCGGACACTGGTGGTTTGAAGGTCCGTGGTGGCTGGAATCTGTTTTCAGAAAGTTAAATAACAACGGCGATATAGAATCTGCTTCTGCGGAAGATATATCTAAAGAAGCTCTTTCTAAAGTAAAATCTAAAGATGGGACGCTTTATAGCCCTGAAGAGCGTGTATGGATTGCTCAGCCTGCCACTTCTACATGGGGAGGCGGAGGTTACAGCGAAGTATGGCTAAACGGGAAAAATGATGAAATCCAGCAATTTTTATCGGATGCGGCAATAGAACTAATAGATATATGCAAAAACAGATATGATGAGGTAATTTACGGCGAAGCGCTAAATCAGGCCGCAAGAGAATTAATGCTGGCAGAATCCAGCGATTGGCCGTTTCTGCTTTCTACGGGGCAGGCCGTAAGCTACTCGGAAAGGCGTGTTAAAGCGCATCTGTTCAGAGCGGGAAAATGCATAGATATGGCAATAGGAACCGAACCGTTTGACCAACAATGGTTTGATGATATATGCTATAAAGATAATATATTTCCGTGGATTAATGCTAAAGAACTTTATGGGAAAGATATTTGTTAATGATAATTTGCCCATAATCCCACAGATTAAAGATTAATTTTACAGAAATATCTTCAACGGATTCTAACAATAATGCAATACGGCATACAGTAATGCAGTAATACTGTAATATATATAATTCAGTAATATGCAATATTATAAAACGTATGATGCAGCGATATAATAATACATACAATACAGTAATAATTATAATATCTAATACATATATATTATATAGCAATACAATAATACATATAATATAATAATACAATAACAATAGAATAATACAATAACAATAGAATAATACAATAATAAAGATAAAATAAAATAAGACATATATTACGGAGACGTACGGATTTTAAATTTATAAGTAATAATTATATGTTTAAACCGACGATTTTAACTA
>JAKAFU010000064.1 GCA_021825865.1 bacterium | reverse complement strand
TTGCGTTATGGTATTATCCGCTATTTTATTATGATTTTTAGTTAAGGAATAGACATTTTAAAAGTTATTTATCTATAGACATTTTAAAAGTTATTAACAGTATAATTCAATATACTTGACAACCATAAATATTAGTGATATAAATTAATTAAGAAGTAAAGATAATAATTAAATAATTGAAATTAAGAAATAAGAATAAAAGCGGTGATTTGAAGTATATTGCTTCCGCTTAATAAATGTGCTAAAAAACGTTGGTTTAATTATATTACCCGCGCTTTTAGTGCGGGTTTTTTTATTTTATATAGATTTTTAATGGCGGGGATTTAGGAGCATATTGCAGCCGCCTTAACAAGAAGCTAAAAAGCCAATGAAACCCGGTGGCTTAAGTTTCCTAGGTCACTGGGTTTTTTGGTCTAATGAAATTAACTATTCCGGAAAATTTTAACTTCCGGCAAGGAGAAAATCATGGACAAATTTCAAGAAGTTTCAGATTTACAATTAAATTTAACTTTATTTAGTAATCCGCAAAACGAAGTAGAAAATTATGTGTATTGCAAGCATGTAAAAGACTATCTTTTATCGCAGCATCAAAAATCAGGAAAAGACATAAAAGATATCGCTTACGCTTCAGGATACGCTAAGCTCGAAAAGTTTAAAAAACATCTTGAAGAATGGCAGAAACTGGAAAAACCTATTCCAAGAAAATATTTACAAGTAATTAACGTAGATATAGATACTTTATTATCCTTATTAGAATTAGACAAATTAGATTATGAAGCTGCTATAAAAATACCAAGAAAAGCTTCTGCGTGCACAGTCCGTTTAATACCGGGCATATATTCAACATATTCTTTCGGCGGAATGGTTTCAGAAGAAGAAGCAATTAATTTAGCAAAGGATTACTCTAAAAAAATAAAATGCCAATGCATGATTAATTTTCCTGGTCTTTTTCTTATTGTAATATACCCTGACGGTAAAGTTTCTAAGTCATATTACCATCCAAGCATAGATATAACCAAAGAATGGGTGCAGTTTGGATGGGACGGCTCTAATCTTAGCAGTATGAGGATAAAATAATATTAAAATTTATTTCAAGTTCGGAAATAATTCTGTGTTTTTCTTTAGAATTGGCATGATATATCGGAATATCTTTGCCGAATATTTTGGATATGTTTAATTTCCTTAAATCCAGAGCTTCTTCCGGACTTGATGCTATAAAACATTTAATATCTTTGATATAATGCTTTAAATTTGCAACCTCGTCAAATATTTCCATATCTGAAAAATCTATTCTTGAATTTATTAAGGAGATCTGCTCTTGCGGGATTTCATACCGTTCTGACATATTATAAATTTCGAGATGCTTAACCGAAGCTTCAAATCCGAGTTTCAACGCTTCTTTTTGAAAGGTCTTTTCGTAATCGAATATCACGCCGTCAAGATTTAATGCGGTATTATTCATATTTAACATTAGTTATATCTTTTTTAATGTTTATTGTTATAAAAATTATGGTTTGTTTTTATAAAATATATTAATTTTTCAATATCTATTTTATTAAAACCGGTACTTTTCTGAAAAAATAATTTATTAATATCTATTGATTGGATATTTAGTATATAATCAACCGTTTTGTTTTTTATTTCTTTAATTTTTGATAATTTGTGAGAAAAGATAACCATGCGATATATTCTTGTGTTAATTGAATTTTTTTTTAGATATCGCTCTAATATATCGGCAGCTTCATTAACCTGCATACTCGGCGTTCTGCCTTTTTTATCGGTAATAGGAGCAAGAGTTTCAACAAGGTTGCCATAACGATCGAATTTATCTTTCCACCATTTATCGCCGTCGCAATAAATAGTGCCGTTAATATATTTAATTTCCATAGCGATAATTCCATAAGGACCTACCGTCAACAGGTCAATTTCTCCTTTGGCGTTACGGTAGCCCTTAATTGCCGTCCATTCTTCGCTTAACTGTTTGTTTAAGACTTCAAAAGCGCGGTTCTCTCCTTTATTGCCGCTTGCCCATATAATCTCAGTGTTGCTTGGTTGTAATTTGACTGGTTTAGCTGGATTAGGAGTTAAAATATTAAACGTCAGTCTGACTAAATTGCCGAATCCGCTTAAAATTTTATAACTTCTTAAATCTTTAGATATGTTACCCGTTATTTCTTTTCTGCGGTTTAATTTTTCTCTTATTTTATTATTATGCTTGTTAATAGAATCTTGATATAAATGTTCTCTATGTTCTTCATAAGCCCTTAGTTTATCGTTTGTATGATCAGAGAGCGTTATTGTTTTCATATAATATCAGAATTTTCAAATTATGTTTTTGTTTAATGGATTAACTGTAATGAAAAAAATTAGATTGCAAAAATTAGTTTAAACCGCAGCTTGACAGAATATTAACATTACACATGATATCTTATTTATGTTAATATTAGATTTGATTTTAAATCAGTTTCTTAAGATTTTCAATGTTTATTTAGATGCAGGTTAAATTTTTAAGTTATTTAGTTGTTTATTTAGTTATTTGCGCTTTGATTCAGAATTTTTATAAGATATTGTAATAAAAATTTAATCTAATTGTCATTATATTGAAATATTAATTATATACAATATAGATGTTATAAAAGAAATAATATAAACAATAGAATGTTTATTTCATAATATAACTGTAGAAAAATATTTACGCAATAATTATTTATTTTATATTCAAATCGATTTAAACAAGAAGGCTAAAAATGAATAATTATTTTATAAAGTTAGCAGTTATCAATATAGATTATATTAAAATATATATTTATAACATTTTAATAAGGAGAAACGTTTATTTATGAATACGCAACAAATTTCAGAAGAAATTCTTAAAATCTTTAAAGAAGAGAATCTGAGTGTTGGCACAGTTATTCTTGGGCAGATACTTTTTGAGAGATTTTATAATAGCAATAATAAACTTAATTCTATAGAAAAAGACCTTCTTCCGGAAGCAATATCATTGCTTGAAAATAACGGACTAATAAAAAAAATACAGGTACCGGATGGTTTAATGCTTTCTACTATTCTTCTTACCGAAGCAGGTTTTGATAAAATTTCCGCGGATTAAAAAGCAAATATCTATTATATTGTCAACTCCTGCGGATATTTGCATAGTTTGCATAGTTTACACCCGATTTGCCGGTTTATGCCAAGTCTTTATAGTTGAGAGGGATAGGAAATATGATAATTAATTGTAAGGCGCGGAAGTAAATGAGAATACGCAACATATTCGGAGAAGAAATACCTGTTTATCAAATTAAACCATCAGAAAAATATAGAATTATTTCCGAACTTGGAATAAAATATTTCATAGACGATTATAATTTGGCGATTCACCATATAGAGTTAAATTGTCCTGACCGCAAAGCATACTGGCTTAACAGAGGATGCCGAGATTTTAGTTTAGTCTGCCGGAGCCTGTTAATATTAATGAGACAAACAGTTTGGCGGAGTTTTTTAAAATAAATTATTAACCTCAAAAATATTATAACTATTATAAATATCATGGATATTCAAAAAGTAATAGAAAAATATGTTAAAAAAGATTTAAGACGGCATAAAGCAAAATCTTTCAAGAAAGATTTAATGCTTATTCCGCATTTTAATATTTCAAATAAAAAATTAAATAAATCTGTCAAAATAATTAAAAAATAATAATTAATCATAAAAAACAAGAATATAAATAAAATTAAATCAGTTCAAAATAATTATTTTAGATATACTATAAGTAATATTCAATGTTTAATCCTCAACGATTTTTTTAATTCTAACAAACATTCATTATTAAAAAAAATGGATAACTATCTTGGAGATATTAAAAGTATAGATAGCTCCGTCAAAAATACTTTAGTGTCGTTAATCAAAAAATATCAAAATAATCAGGAGAAAACATATACTAAATTATTTAATTATTTTCTAAAAATAGAAAACGGAATTTTGTATATCAGGGATACAGATTGGGAAAATAGCAAACATAAAAAATCAAAGTTTTATAAAAAATTTTAACAACAATAAATTAATAGTCTGCAAACCCTTTTCAAATAAGTTTGTTCGAAAAAGATATAAAAAAAATTACGAAATAACTTTGAATTTCTCCATAAATTTTTCTGTGATTTCCACAAAAGCCTTTGCCGATAAAGAAAGGTTATCTAAAGATTGCGCCGCTAACGCAATTTTTCTTTTTATTTCCGGTTTTATAGGAACGGAACATATTCCGTT
>JAKAFU010000063.1 GCA_021825865.1 bacterium | reverse complement strand
TTGACGACCTTATTTTGTTTTTATTTTTGTTTTCTATATCTTTCATATCGCAATGTTTGTTCACGGCGTGGGGGGGGGGGGTGATATTAATATTATATTTTATCATTGCAGTTTTGCTCCATTTTTATTTATTCAATTTTATTAAATTTAATAAATTGTTTTCAGAAGCGCATATCTTTTTCCAATATTTTTATTATATCACGAATTTTTATTTTTTATATTCGTATTTATAACATCAATAATTTATAAATAAATGACATCTGCAAATATAGTTATTATTTATGTTTTGGTTTGAAATATTATTATTTGCATATTGAAAATATTAATTTGAATGTCATATTTATTTTATTCCCAGCTGATTTTATTTCTTCCGGTATTTTTAGCGTTATATAAAGCGCCGTCCACTCTGAATACAATACTTGCGTTGGTATCGCCTTTTACGGCTTCCGTAATTCCAAAACTGCAGGTTAACGAGGCTCCTATATTAAAATCATGTTCTTCTATTTTTAATCTTAATCTTTCGGCAAGTTCTTTTGCAGTGGAAAGAGGCGTCTCCGGCGAGATTATCATAAATTCTTCACCGCCGTATCTAAAGAAATAGTCCGTATTTCTTAAATTCCGCTTGATAAGTTTTGTTATTTCTTTTAAAACATAATCGCCTATTTCATGACCGAAACCGTCGTTAACGTCTTTGAATCTGTCTATGTCGAACATAATAAGAGAAAGCGCTCTTTCATATCTGTCAGCCGCGTTAAGAAGCTCTTCAAGTTTTTTATCAAAAGCCCGTCTGTTGCCGATTTTTGTAAGTTCGTCAATTTCCGACAATTCTTTATAGGCTTCTTTTTCTTCGGATATCAGTTTTTTCTCCAAGACTTCGTCCGTTATATTGTGTATAACGCCAAATCCCGCAATTTCGCCGTTATACACAATAGACATTTCAAAAAAATTAGCGTATATAATACTTCCGTCTTTTTTCTTGCATCTTATGATATATTTTGAGATAAATTTTTCTTTGTTTTTGATTTTACCGAAACTTTTTTTAATTTGATTAAATTTTTTATCGTTTTCGTCAAAGAATTCCCATACGTATTTATTATAAAATTCTTCTTTATTATAGCCGAATAATTTTTCGGCGGCGGGATTCACGAACAGCAGTTTGTCTTTATATATGCCGACAGGCAGAGGCATATTTTCAATGAGCGTTTTAAACAGTTCCTTATCGCTTTCAATCTGATTTCTCATGTTAATCATTTCGGTTATATCGCAAAATGTTGCAAGTTTGGTATTCTGTTCTTTTAATTTTATAGTAGCAGTCTGCCACAGCAGCCATATGGAACTGCCGTCTTTTTTCAATCCTTCCAGTATATATCTGCTTGTAGCGCCGGCGGCTTTGATGTCTTCGTCAAATCCGGCATGTATTTCGTTCCGGTCTTTTTTGCTTATCAGATTAACCGGGTTTAGTCCGAGTAGTTCCCCTTTGTTGTAGCCGAATGTTTCATGCGCTCTAGGATTTGCAAATATAATTTCTTTTCTATTGTATAATAATAGCCCTGATGTGAGATTTACGGAAAGCGATTTAAAAAGCATTTCAGATTCTTTAAGTTTTTCTTCAGACCGCTTTTTTTCTGTGATATCATGAATTATTGAAATAATATAATTTTTGCCGCCTACGTTTAACATAGAGGCGTTCACCTCTACATTTCTGAGTTCGCCGTTTTTTAATTTATGTATAAATTCAAAATAGTTTCTTTCTCTATTATGTGCCTGTTTGGTATATTTTTTCAGTTCATCCTTCGGAGCTGTGTTAAAATCATAATTGTGCATCGTTTTGAATTCTTCTTTGGAATATCCGTAAAATTTTACCGCGGCATCGTTAACGTCGATGACTTTTCCATCTTCTTTAATTAAAATCATAACTGCGGAGCTATCCTGAAAAATAGATTCAAAAATGTTTTTGTTATTTTCTATATCCATCAATATTTAATTTAAAATTAGTCAATAAAATTAGTTAAAGTGTTATAAATCATAATCAATAATAATTATGAAATGAAAAATTTCTGTTAACACGGCAAATCAACACTGTCGGTTTATAATAAGCCTATAAGCAAGAATTTTATAAATATGTGCATAGTAAACTTCCGATATTTATAATTATGTATGACTATAAGTATGATACATAATTATATTAATATAATTATGTATCATGGGGATAAAATCATTAAAGATAAAGCCTCGGGGGGGGGGGGTATTCATTGTTTTATTTTTATTCATATTACTCCGGATATATAGCGTGTGTAAACTTTATTGTAAAAATATTATAAAAGCATGCCGCATAATCTGTAAAAAAACTATTTGCAATATCTTAATTATATATAATTATACATAAAATAATATTACATATTCTATTTATGATGTTTAATCGTGATGTTGAAATTTTAATAATATTAATAAATTAACAGTTTAAATTAACTTTTTTAATTTCAGGTGTGAAGATATTATATTATTTTTTAAAAAAAATCAACTATTTTTTTAACTATTTGAAATTAAAGACCTTGCTTCAGGATATAAGGTAACCGATATATGCTTATATATGAAATATACGAGCAGAATCATTATTTTGAAAACGACAGGATTCCTATATATGACAACAGCGGGGAAATAAAAGGCGTTATCTATCTTTTCAGAGATATAACAAAAGAAATAAGATTCGAACAAAAACTGAATATACTTGCAAAAACAGACAGTTTATCAGGCTTATATAATTCAAGATATTTTTTATAGGGCGGACATAAAGAACTTAATAAAAAGATTTGTATCTTTAATAATAATCTTTAATAAATAATAACAATAATAATAAATTAAAATAATTTAGCGTATATAGTCGGGTCTTCAATACCGGCTTCTATAAATCCGTTCTTGCGTAATATGCACGAATCGCAAACACCGCAGGCGAGACCGTTAACCGGGTCATAGCAGCTGTGGGTCATTTCTAAAGGAACGTTTATATCGTGAGCCTTTTTTATTATATCTTTTTTGCCCATATTTATAAGCGGTGTATGAATTTTAAATTTTAATTGTCCGGTAACCGAAATCTTTGTTGCGATATTTGCCATTTTTTCAAAACTTTGTATATATTCAGGTCTGCAATCAGGATAACCGCTATAGTCTATCCAGTTTACGCCTATAAAAATATCTCCGGCATTGTTGACTTCGCCGACTGCTATAGCATACGAAAGAAATATTGTATTTCTTGCAGGAACATAAGTTATCGGTATATTGTTTTTTTGTGCTTTTGGTATATTGTCTATTTGTGCAGTAAGTTCAGGCTTTTCTAAGTTGTCATTTGCAGAATGAGGGTCTGACGCTTCAGCAATTTTAATTTGATTTTTTGGAACGCTAATATCAAAATCCACTAAGGCTGAACCTTTAATGCTGCTGAAATCCAAGTTTATTATAATGTGGTTTTTAATATTAAAATATTCGGCTATTTTTTTAGCATGGTCTATTTCAGTTTTGTGCCGCTGATTATAAAAAAAAGAAACGGGGATAACTTCGTAGCCTTCGTCTAATGCAATTTTTAAAACCGTTGATGAATCCAGACCGCCGCTAAATAAGATAACGGCTTTTTTTGAATTATTCATAGATTGGAATCGGCGCATTAAAATTAATTATAATTATGTTGTTTAATTATTTAATAAGATTTAATTATATTTAATTAGATTTAAATATATTTAATTAGAAACAGACGTACTATTTTTTCTATTTATATTTATTTACTAACCCATATATATATTCTAAAGTTGAACAGTATGCTATTCCTGAAAATGATTTTTAAAATTCGTTCTAAACATATATATATTCTAAAGTTGAACAGTATGCTATTCCTGAAAATGATTTTTAAAATTCGTTCTAAACATATATATATTCTAAAGTTGAACAGTGCATTGCGGTAAAAGAATTTATCTTTATTTATTTACTGACCAAGCACAATTATATCATATTTTTAATTAGAAACAGACACCTATTTTTTTATTTCTATTTATACTCAAATATTAACTTTGTGTGCCGGATAACTGTTCGGCAGTACACGCTGCTAATTTTTAAAAATATTTTTCTATTTCTGATTCAGCAGAACAACAATTTTTATTAATTAATAAAAAAAATCTGTTGTCAACTTTTAATATGTCTATTATTGTCAACTTTTAATATGTCATAATTTTATTTCAATTATTATTTACTGCAAAAATATTAACTTTTTAATATCTTTTGTTTGTCAACGCTGATTTA
>JAKAFU010000034.1 GCA_021825865.1 bacterium | reverse complement strand
TCAAGTTTATATCAAATTATATCAAATTATATTAAATTATATCAAATGGTTATGTTAAATTTATTATATATATTCTTTAATGAAAAATTAGTGAATATTAAATTAAATCAATTAAATTAAAAATAAATAAAGATTTAAATTTAATATTTAAATAATTAATAAATATTATTAGATAATCATTATTATTATTAATTTGACTTTATAAATAGGATATAGTATATATGAAAGATGAGCGGGAAATTTTTTGTGCTGTAAGATATGCTATTAGGATATAATAATAATAGATATAATAATAATAGAAGATATTTAGATTATCAATAATAAATTGATTACAAAATAAAAATAATAATATTTTTTAGAGGTTTGTTTAATATGCATCATACTAATACTTCAGTGTTTGACAAGAAGGTTTATATTCCATATATGTCCGATGCGGCATACGCATTAAGCGGCGCTTTCAGGAGGTGCGGAGTGGATTCTGAAGTTATGGAAGCACCTGATAATTCAACTATTGATTGCGGCTTAAAATATACAAACGGCAACGAGTGTATGCCTTGTTTCGTTACGACCGGCGATATAATAAAAGTTATTGAGAAACCCGGATTTGACCCAAAAAAGTCGGCTTTTTTTATGCCGACATCTCCAGGTCCCTGCAAATTTGGGCAATATAACCGATTGCATGAACTTGTGCTTGATAGCATGGGGTATAATGAAGTCGAGTTTTTAGTCCCAAGCGCGGGCAAATCATACACGGATTTTGTAGGGGACAAAGCGACTTTATTCAGAAGGGTCGCGTGGCAGGGCTGCCTTGCGATAGATACGTTAGAGAAAGCATTATATAGAGTGCGGCCGTATGAAATCAATAAAGGCGAGACGGAAAAAGTCTATGGGCAGTGCAGAGATATTGTCGTCGATACAATAGAGAAAGGGAAAGAGATATACAGCGCGATGGAAGTATGCGCTAAAAAATTTGAATCTGTTCCGATTAAAGACGAAAAAAGACCGATAATAGGCATTGTAGGAGAAATATTTTTAAGGCTTAATAAATTTACAAATAATTTTACGATAGAAAAAATTGAAGCGCTTGGAGCTGAAGTTTCCGTTGTTCCCACATATAAATGGATAACTTTCACAACCCATGAATACACTGCTAACGCTTTTAGAAATAAAAAATTTAAAGATATATTTTTAAGTTTCCTTGTAAATTATTATCAAAAAAAAGACGAATCAAATATGTTTAAACCTTTTTCCAAATTGCTCAGAAATCAAAAAGAATCCAGCATTAAAGAAGTGCTGGAATATGCAAAAAAATATATTGATATAGCAATAGGCGGAGAGGCTATTTTAACGGTAGGCGAATCTATAGATTTTGCAAAAAAAGGGTATTCAGGAGTTGTTGCTATACATCCCTTTCATTGTATGCCGGGATCGGTAGTGCAGGCTATTTCAAAAAAATTCAGAGAAGATTTAAATAATTTTCCATGGATAAATTTATGGTTTGACGGGCAGGAAAGTACAAATTTAATGCTTAGACTGGAAGCTTTCATTCATCAGGCGAAGCAATGGAGCGGAGGTTGTAATGTTTTTTCAGAGGCAGCATAATACAGACGGTATCTGCAAGAAAAACAGATGCGGTAATGTGTTCGGCAATAAAATTAAATCTAAACTTGGAATAAAGACGGTTATATCTGTTTTTTCTATTGCATCTTTAATATTTGCATTTGCAGTCGCGAATGTGCAGGCATTTAATGCCGTGAATAAAAGCACTTCAATTGTTGAAAAACTGTTTCATGAATTGCAGCCCAGTGTTGTGCACATTCAGGTGCTGGGATTTGCCAGATTGAAAAACGGTGCAATCATGCCTGAAGAAGATATCGGCACGGGGTTTTTTATAAATAATAACGGAGATATATTAACAAATTTTCATGTCATAGGAAATGCAAGCAAAATAGATGTCAGTTTTTTAAAATATAAAAATGTAAAAGCTAATATAATCGGTACTGACCCTTCATCTGATATAGCGATTATTCATATTAATCCTAAAGGCAGGAAAATAGTGCCTGTTGTTTTAGGAAACTCTGATAATTTAAAAGTAGGTGAAAGGGTTATGGCTATAGGTAACCCCTACAATTTATATCAAACAGTCACTACCGGTATAATAAGCGGGCTTAAAAGGTCATTAATTTTTCCTACCGCAAGATTTTACGGAAATATAATACAGACGGATGCGGCTATTAATTTTGGCAATTCCGGCGGACCTTTAGTTAACTACAGAGGACACGTTATTGGTATTAATACTGCAAAATTGGCAGGAGAAGCCCAGAATATCGGTTTTGCGATACCTATTAATCTTGCAGAAAGAAATATCCCCGAATTAATAAAATACGGCCGAATAATAAAACCATGGCTTGGTATAGAAGCCATAAAAGTAACAAAAAGTTTCAGCAGGCTTTTCGGAATTAAAAATGTAAGCAAAGGTCTTTTAGTTGAGAAAGTTTTTCCAAGGAGCCCTGCGTATAAAGCCGGCATAAGGGCAGGGAAAAGGATAATACAGATGAAGGCTATGACTTATGTTTTAGGCGGAGATATCATAACCAGAATAAATAATAAAAAGGTTGATTCTTTTTCCAGCCTTGAAAGAATGATTAGCTCTTTCATTCCGGGACAGGTTGTAGTTTTAAAAATACATACAAATAATAAAATTAAATTTATTAAAGTAAAACTTGGCGCTCAGCCGTCTTAAACGGGAAATAACAAAATATGTTTCTGACTACAAGAAAAGATATTAAAGAAATAATAGATGCCGCGGAAAAATATCAAAATATAGGTGTCGTCGGCTGCGCATCGTGCGCATCGATATGCTTGACCGGCGGTTCCGTGCAGGTCGGGGAAATGGCGCAAGCATTAAAAAAAGAGGGTAAAAATATAACATTTACCATCTCTATCGATGAGCCGTGCGATATGAGAGTGCTAAAAGAGGATATGCGTTTTGTTGAGGATAACCTTGAAAATACCGATGCTATTGTTGTGCTTTCATGCGGAACGGGTGTTCAGACTATAAACGGGCTTACTAAAAAAAAGGTGATTACAGGAACAAACAGTAAATATATAGCCAAGACTGAGCATATAGGCGAATATAGTCCTTTGTGCCGCGGATGCGATGAATGCAGGTTAAATTTTACAGGCGGTGTGTGTACAATTACGCTTTGTCCCAAAGGATTGCTAAATGGTCCATGCGAAGGGCATAACGGCATTAAATGCGAAGTTGACGAAGAGGCAAATTGTATATTTATGACCTCGTATGCAAATATGAAAAATTTTGGAGAGGAAGAGAATATAGCACGTATTTTTTCTCCGCGAGATTTCAGTATAAAGCTCATTAAAAAAAATATTTAAGGATT
Organism: bacterium; assembly: GCA_021825865.1. Classification (GTDB taxonomy): domain Bacteria; phylum SZUA-79; class SZUA-79; order Acidulodesulfobacterales; family Acidulodesulfobacteraceae; genus Acididesulfobacter. Next base: position 15,103 of record JAKAFU010000034.1, on the reverse strand, counting down.
TACTATATGAATATCATACCTGAAATAGAATCCCCTTTAAGTGAAAACTACATTGATTTTTTAAAAGAATTAAAAATATTATTAAATGGACTTAGCGGAAATAGAACTATTGATATTAAAAATATAATTATTGAACAAAATTTTGGTTTTAACGCAATATTGCTCTGCAAGCTCATATCCGATGAAAATCCTGATGCGGCAATAACGTATTCGGTCAATATGAGGGATAAAAACAGGATTGCGCTATTTTCCGACCTAATCACTTTAAATCAGCTCGGGTTAAAAAATATTATAATATCTGAAGGGCTGCATCCCGTGAAGACGGTGTTTCATTCTGCTAAACCTGTTTATGATATAGATGTAATTGCGCTTAGTTCTATTATTAAAAAATCTAAGTCGATTAATCATTTAATTGAGAATAATTCAAATAACGATTTGTTAGACGATAATGTTGTTGACGCTGAAGACGCTGCATATAATATCGGAAATTTTAATCTTGGCGTTAAAATAGCCGCATCGACACCTGCAGATATGGTAAAAATAAAAAAACTTACGGCAGTCGGCGCAGATAATTTTATAATTAATTCTTTTACAGATAATATTGGTGCAATTGAATATATTAAAAAAGAGCATAAAAATGTTTATATATATATTAATGAATTAGAAATAGGAAGAACCTTTAATTCATTGGATGAAGCGTACGCTAAAGCTTTGAGTCTTAAAGCAGACGGATTAATTATAAAGATTATAAATCCAAAAATAAACATATTAAAAAAGTTGTAATAAAGTATATATGGCAAATTTGTTCGTTGACGGAAAATACGGAGATAGAGGGATAGTCCTTGGAAATGAAGCGATTGCAAGAGGGGCGCTTGAAGCCGGCATCGGCTATGCATCAATGTATCCCGGAACCCCTGCTTCTGAAATTATTATTGCATTAGATAAGAATAAAAAAAATATAAAAAATCTTTATACCGAATTCAGCTTAAATGAACATATTTCCCTGCACGGAGCAATAGGCGCTTCATGGACGGGTATAAGGTCTTTATGCGCAATGAAGAACGTCGGTTTAAATGTTGCCAGTGAACCGGCGCATTTTCTGGCATATACGGGGGTTAAGGCTGGACTTGTCCTTGCCATAGGTTCAGACCCGGGCGCTCCCAGCAGTTCTAATGAGCAGGACGACAGATGGTACAGTCTGCATACGTACATGCCTATTATAGAGCCTTCAAATATACAGGAAGCCAAAGATTTTACAAAAAAAGCTTTCGATATTTCTGAACAGTTTTCTTTCGGAATCATACTCATGGCTCCTTCAAGGTTGTGCCATAATGCAGGCATATTGAATTTTGGCGATTGTTCCGACAGAGATTTAATCTCCGGAAATTTTAAAAGAGATCCTGAAAATTACCTCAATCTTTTTAATCTTGCCGTTAAGAATCACAAAAAATATCTTGAACGGAATGAACTCCTTAAAAAATATGTCTATAATTCTGAATTAAATATGATTATAGATGCGCAAATCAGTTCAACGAAAAGTTCCAGAATCGGCTTTATTTCATCCGGCATTATATATTCCCATTTAATAGAGGCATTGAATTTTATTAATGCCGATAATTATAAAATTTTAAAATTAGGGATTACTTTTCCTCTGTCGGAAGAACTTATAAACAAGTTTTTGGATAATTTAGATGAAGTTGTTATTGTTGAAGAGGCGGAAGGTTTTTTAGAATTTCAAATTAAAAAAATAGCTTTTGAAATCGGCTATCATGGAAAAATCCACGGTAAAAATGTATTCAAAGCTTATGGAGAACTGACCATAGACGACGTTATTAATGGCGTAGCCGGTTTTTTAGGAAAAGCGGCTCCCGAGTATTTTACTGCAGCAGTCAATAAATCGGAGATTCTTTCAGATAAAACTCCGCAGAGGATGGGAACTTTCTGTGTAGGATGCCCTCATCGCGGCACTATCTATTCAATTTTAAAAGCATCAGGATACTCCAATACCGACTCTAAAGACAGGGATGTTATTATAGCAGGCGATATCGGATGCTACACTCTCGGATTATTGCCGCCGTACAATGCTATGGATTGGCTGACATGCATGAATTCAGGATTGAGCATAGGGCAGGCGATTAGTATAGCAGACAAGAGCAAAAAAATAATCGCGTTAGTCGGAGATTCAACTTTTTATCATTCCGGAATACCTGTTCTCATGAACGCAATTCAGAACAATTCAAATATCTTATATATTATTCTTGATAACAGCTGGACTGCAATGACAGGGCATCAGAAAACACCTTCAACTAAAACGGATATTGACGGAACCCCCATTCCTAATTCTGTAAATTTAAAAGATTTGCTTAAATCGCTTGGTGTTTCGTATATTAAAACCGTTGACCCCAACAGCGTAAAAAGATTCAGCGTTATCATAAAAGAAGCTCTGACAGAAAAAGGGCTCAAAGTAATAATTGCCAAGCGTGAATGTATTCTCCAGGAAGAAAGAAGAAAAAAAATAAAAAATATTAAATCTAAAACAGAGAATAGTCCTGAGATGTTCTATGAATTGCAAAAAGAACGCTGCGTTAAGTGCAATGAATGTTTTGTTGAATTGGCGTGTCCTGCAATTCAGTCGGCAAAGGAAAACGGTATTAATAACGGTAAGGAATATTATTTTATAGACCCTGTTTCATGTGTTAAATGCGGCGTGTGTTATGAGGTATGCCCTAACAGCGCTATAAGGAAAGTAGAATTTAATTTGCATCCCGTGATAAATAGTGCGCTCAATCCTGAATCGCAGCTAAGTTTTCTTGGTAATAAATAAAATAAAACGAAATAAAAAGAGTGATATAAGATATAATATATATAATGTGTAAAATAAATTAAAATATTATAATAATGAAAAAGTTTAATATAGCTATTACGGGTCTTGGCGGGCAAGGAATTATAACCGCAGGTACTATACTAAAAAATGCCGTTCTTGATTCTGTTATGGAGGATGTATCAGGTTCCGAAAGAAGAGGCGGAGCGCAGAGAGAAGGTTATGTGGAAGCATTCGTCAAATATATTTTTTATGACTCAATTGCAGAGCTGCAAAATCCAAGAAAAAATATGCACTCTCCTATGATAGCTTCAGGCGATGCCGATGTTTTAATTTCATTGGAACCGTTAGAGACGTTAAGGGCTGCTTCTTACGTCAACAAAAATTCCGTCATTATTTTCAATACAAATCCGCACATTCCTATAAGCGTGCGAATGGGGAAAAATAAATATCCTGAGTTAGACGATATTTTAGAAAGTCTTTACGGCATAACGGACAATGTTTTTTATTACGATTTTAATAAGCTATCTCTAGAAAATTTTGGTTCCATAATATCCTGCAATGTTATTTCCCTCGGGGTTTTATTTGCAAAAACAAATATACCCGTGTCCAAAAACGTGATAGAAAATATACTCTTAAAAGGTTCAAAGGCTAAGGATAATTTGAGAGCTTTTAACATTGGACTTAATTTATAACGTCAATTATAAGAGACAGATGCAGGCATTGTTTTAATATTAATAAAATATAGATTAAAGTATAAGTAAAATATGAGTAACGTATTAGAAGTATTAGGTATTAGAAGTATATTAAATAGATAAATAAAATTATACACACGGTTAAAATATCAGAAATATGAAGGTAAGAATTATAAAATTATGAGCGGAAAACTTAAAATATCGGTAGCGAAATATAAAGACAGTTTTGCGTTTAATACGGCAGTTAATGAGTTTTATATTGACAGCGCGTGCGAGGAAGAGCATACAGAGTGTACGTCTGCAGTACGGCATCGTGAGACCGGTCATGATATTACTTCACTTCAGCCGCCGTTAAAAAGCACGGAAAATTCAGAGAAAGGAGAGGCGCTAAAAAAGCTTAGGGACTATAAGATAAATAATTGTATAAAATGCGGGTTATCTAAAGAAAGAAATTTGCTCGTATTCGGTGAAGGCAATGCCGATTCAGATTTAATGTTTATAGGGGAAGCCCCGGGAGCAGACGAAGATAAAACAGGAAGGCCTTTTATAGGAAAAGCGGGGCAATTATTAACCAAAATTATTGAATCTATTAATCTTAAGCGGGAGAACGTCTACATTGCAAATATAATAAAATGCAGACCGCCGGGCAATAGAAATCCCGAGCAGAATGAAATTGAAAGCTGCAGTCCGTTTTTACGGGAACAGATTGATATAATAAAGCCTAAAATTATATGCACCCTCGGAAAATTTTCAACGATGTTTATTTTTAATGAAATTAGCAATGCTGCCGGCGGAGAAAGTATTGAATTTGAAAAAATAGGCAATCACAGAGGTAAAATTTATGATTATAGAGATATAAAGGTTATACCTACCTATCATCCTTCTTATCTGCTTAGAAATCCGTCGGCAAAAAAGGATGTCTGGGAAGATATGAAATTGATACGCGATTTGCTATCAAAATACATTTAAGAGGTTTATTTATTATTTATTATTTTACGCAAAATCGAATTCAGCGCGTATCTGCCGATGAATAGGGATATATATAATTTTTTATATGTTTTTGTATCTTGCATAATTTATTAAATTAATAATAAAAATAATAACTGATAAAATCATGATAACGGCAGCCTACATTTTAGTAATATTTTCATTCGCACTCATAATGTCGGACTTCTTTATATTTTCTTTTGGCGTTTTAACCTCTATCAGCGCTATTCTATTTATTATAGCTTCGGTTATTATTTTTACATTTTCGCCGATGTTTCCAGATTTATTTGCCGAAATAATTCTGCCTGCTTATGTGGCGCTGTTTATTTTTATAGTCATATTTATAATTTTAGGATATAAAGCGAATAAAACAAAGGTTAAATCATCAATAGACAGTATTGCGAATACTGTTGCATTTGTTACAAAAGATATTCCTGCAGGCGGTTTCGGACAGATTGATTTAAACGGCGAGATATGGACGGCTTCCGCAGATGCTGCTATTGCCAAAGGTCAGAAAGTAATTGTGGTTGAATCGCCCCATTCATCATCCGTTTCTGTAAAAGATTCCTTAAAATTAAAGGTAAAACCTTTTAGCTAAAAATATTTTGTTTACTTATTAAGCCGGCTGTCACTCATATATACATTTCAAATATGCGGGCTCTTACAGAATATAATTCGTATAACTATAAAATGTGAATAACAAAATACTAATATTTAATTTATAAATAATAAAACTATAAGGTTAACCGGCATTTGCCGTTTAGTTGTTGAATGCAGAAATAATTCAGCCAATATCAAAACAATATTATGTGATAATATACAATAGAGTAAATATGTATTTTTATTTAATGCGGTAACTTAATCTGGAGGATATATGCAAGGTTTCGGAGTTTTATTTATATCTGTAATCATAATTGTTGCTATTATGATTATTCTGTATGCCGTAAGAATTATAACAGAATATGACAGGGCGGTTATATTCAGACTCGGCAGAGCGATAGCAGTCAAGGGTCCTGGAATAATCTTATTATGGCCCGTAATAGACAGAATGGTCAGGGTCAGTTTAAGAATACTTACCTTTGAAGTTCCGTCTCAGGACGTGATAACAAAAGATAACGTTACCTTAAAGATATCTGCGGTGGTTTATTTTAAAATAGTTGATCCGCTTAATGCCGTAGTACAGGTAGCTGATTATTATAATGCTATTTCCCAGCTTGCCCAAACTACTTTAAGGAGCATCTGCGGTGAAGCAGAACTTGATAAACTTTTAGCAGAACGTGAAAAGATAAATGCAGAAATGCAGGATATATTAGATAAACATACAGGGCCGTGGGGAATTAAAATTACTATAGTGGAACTGAAACAAATCGATATGCCGCAAGATATGCAAAGAGCTATGGCGAGACAGGCGGAGGCAGAAAGAGACAGAAGAGCAAAGATAATCAATGCCGACGGAGAATTTCAGGCAGCTCAAAGACTAAGCGACGCTGCTAAAATCATAGCTGAGAACCCGATGGCGCTGCAGTTAAGATATTTGCAAACGCTGAACGAAATATCTTCTACAAATAATACCACAATGATAATGCCTATTCCTTTAGATATCATAAGAGAGGTAGGGAGAAGTTTCAGTTCGGGTAATTCGTCTAATGACGCAAACAATACCGTTAATGCAGGTGTTAAATAAGAAGAATTATTAATTAAGAAAGTAAACAAATTAAAGAAGCAAATCAAGAAAAATAAAAAGCAAAATATAAGCTAAGGGGGCACTAATTATGGAACTCGGTATGGTAGGTTTAGGAAAAATGGGTATTAATATGGTATTCAGACTCTTAGAAGGCGGACATAAAATGGTTGTATTTAACAGAACAAGGTCTAAGGAAGAACCTGTTAAAAATAAAGGCGCTATCGGGTCAGATTCTATAGAAGAATTAGTTTCAAAACTACCGGCTCCCAGGATTGTCTGGCTTATGGTGCCTGCAGGGGATACAACTGATTTAATGATTGAAGAGGTGTCGAAATATGTCGAGAAAGGCGATATTATAATTGACGGAGGCAACTCATATTATAAAGATTCTATAAGAAGACATGATTTACTTAAAGAAAAAGGAATTAATTTTCTTGATGCCGGTACAAGCGGAGGTATATGGGGACTTAAAGAAGGCTACTGCTCTATGGTAGGCGGCGAAAAAGAAATCTTTGAATATTGCGAGCCTATATTTAAAACTTTAGCGCCTGAAAACGGCTATCTTTATACGGGAAAATCAGGTGCGGGACACTATGTTAAGATGGTTCATAATGCGATAGAATACGGAATGATGGAAGCATACGCCGAAGGTTTTGAAATTTTAAAAACAAGCGATTATAATATAAATTTGACCGAAGTTACGGAACTATGGAGGCATGGGTCGGTTGTCAGGTCGTGGCTTCTGGATTTAGCTAATAATGCATTTAAGTTAGACCCTGAATTAAAGAATCTCGGTCCTGTCGTCGATGATTCAGGCGAAGGCAGATGGACATTAAAAGAAGCTATAGACAACGCCGTTCCTGCGCCAGTACTTGCGGAATCGGTGTTTGCAAGATTCAGATCCAGACAGGAAAATTCCTTTGCAAACAGGGTTCTTGCAGCGTTAAGACACCAGTTTGGCGGACATCCGGTTCATTAGAATATATTATTGCAATATATAATACATAACGTATATAAATGTATATAACTGCCTATTTATTTTATTTGCCTTAGACGCATTATTTATATTTATTATATTATAGCCGATTGCGAATCTAATATAATATAAAATTATTTAGAGGAAAAATATTATGTATATCGATGTGAGTTTAACGGTTGAGGATGGAATGGTTCATTGGCCGAAAGACCCTGAAGTTATTATAAAACAATTTTCAAGTATTAAGAACGGCAATACCGCTAATAATACGCATCTTTCTTTTGGAACGCATACCGGAACTCATATAGATGCCCCGCATCATTTTTATGAAGAGGGGATAGGAATAGATAAATTAAAATTGGAAAGTCTTATGGGAGAATGTCTTGTTATAGAAGTTCCTGAAACATATAAAGCTATAACGGAAGATTTTCTTAAAACGCAAAATATTAACAGCGGCGGCAGGATATTGTTTAAAACAAAAAATTCTAAAATTATATCGACAGATAAAAATTTTCATGAAGATTATGTATATGTCGCAAATGACGCCGCTCAGTATATGGTTGATAAAGGCGTAATACTTGTAGGCGTGGATTATCTTTCGGTAGAAGGTTTCGGCAAAGGGCATGAAACTCACAGGACGTTGCTTGGCGCAGGAATTATTATTATTGAAAGTCTTTATCTTGAACACGTTAAGCCAGGCAGCTATAAACTTATAGCGCTTCCCGTCAAAATAAAAGATTCAGACGGAGCGCCTGCAAGAGTAATATTAGAACAATAAAATCACTAAAATAAAACAGTTAAATCAAGCGGTAACGGCTGACTAATCAACTAAATTGTTATCAACTTATTTATAAGTAGGCATATATATATTATGTATATAATGAGCGATAAATAATAATAATATCGCAGCTTTTGAATATATAAATATATAATAAACGAGGAATGCAGATATGAAAGGACTTAATCCGTGCGGTATTATAATATTCGGCGCAAGCGGAGATTTGGCGCATATTAAAATTTTTCCCGCTTTATATAATTTGTGGGATGAAGGTTTTTTTCCGGATAATTTTTTCATTACCGGTTTTGCAAGGACTAAAATGGACGATGAGCAATTCAGAAAAACAATTTATGACTCTATGAATATATATTGCAGAAAAAGGCCTATAGATGTCAAGCATTTTAAAGATTTTTCCAAACATATAAACTATCTTTCTATGAGTTATAACGATATTAAAAGTTACGAATCGCTTAAGACGTTTACCGAAACGAAGTCTAAAGAATACGGCATGCCAAAAAATTTAATATTTTATCTCTCCACCCCGCCAAGTGTTTATCAGGACGTCGTTGAAGGTTTAAATAATTCAGGTCTGGCTTCCAATAAGGAACAAAAAGACGGTTTTTCCAGAATAGTTATAGAAAAGCCTTTCGGCTACGATTACGAAAGCGCAAATGAATTGAACAGCGATATCTTATCCGCATTTCAGGAACGGCAAATCTACAGAATAGACCATTATCTTGGAAAAGAAACCGTACAGAATATCCTCGCTTTCAGGTTTGCCAATGCAATATTTGAACCGGTATGGAATAATAAATATATAGACCATATCCAAATTTCCGCATTAGAATCAATCGGTGTCGGTTCGCGTGCAGGTTATTTTGATAATGCGGGCATCATAAGAGACATGATGCAAAATCATATGCTCCAGCTGCTGTCGCTAGTTGCTATAGAACCGCCTGCCATATTTGATGCCGACGATTTAAGTAATGAAAAGGCTAAATTATTAAAGAGCGTAAGAAGATTGACGATAAACGACGTTAGAAATAATGTTGTCCGCGGTCAGTATGACAGGGGGACAATAGGCGATAACGAAGAAGCGTTAAGCTATAGAGAAGAAAAAGGTATTCCGGTTGATTCGATTACTGACACATATGTCGCTTTGAAACTCTATATTGATAACTATAGATGGGCAGGCGTTCCTTTTTATATAAGGTCTGGAAAAAGGATAAAAGAGCACAAAACAGAAATTGCGATTTATTTTAAAAAATTACCTCATAGCCTTTTCGGTAAAAATTCCGTTGAAAATCTTGAGCAGAATATTATAACAATCACTATTCAGCCGAATGAAGGTATAGAGCTTAAAATAGGAGCAAAATCTCCAGGGTTTAAAATGGAAATAGAACCTGTGGAACTTTCTTTTTTCTATAAATCTTCATTTAAAGGTACTCCGCCTGAAGCGTATGAAAGACTGCTGTATGATATAATGGAAGGAGACCAGACATTATTTTACAGAACTGATAATATGCTTATTTCGTGGAAATTAATAGGAGACATTATCAACGGCTGGAAAAGTTTGCCGGCACCGATGTTTCCAAATTACGAATCCGGTTCATGGGGACCTAAGGAAGCGGATGAATTAATTAATAAAGACGGAAGAGCGTGGCATAATGAAATATAAATATTAAATATAAATATAAATAATATACAGTACAATATAATAATATAATATAACTTCATGGATAAAATTTTTGTCATACATGAACATCATGCAAGTCATCTGCACTGGGATTTAAGATTTGAAGAGAATAATGTTCTGGTTTCGTTTGCATTACCGAAAGAGCCTCCCGTGGATAAAGGTATAAAGCATCTTGCGATAAAAGTTGCGGACCATCCGCTTGAATATGCAGATTTTGAAGGCATAATACCGGAAGGTAATTACGGTGCCGGAACGGTAAAAATATGGGATAAAGGAACTTATAATTTATTAGAGAAAGATAACGGAAAATATATTTTAGATTTTAAAGGAAAAAAAATTATCGGTAAATATACCTTGCTGAAGTTTGCAAAAGCAGGCGAGAATCAATGGCTATTTTTTAAAAATTAAAATTTTATAATTAAAAATAATATTAGTATTAATGCGGAGGACCGCTCTTATGGACATAGATTTATTAATATCTAACAGAAAAAAATTTGAAGAGCTTATTAAATGCGGGCAGAGTCCATGGTTAGATAATATATCAAGATGCATGATTGATTCAGGTGAACTAAAATCATTGGTTGATAATAATATAATCACGGGAATCACGTCAAATCCTTCAATATTTGAAAAGGCGATTGATTCCGGCGAATGCAATTATCCGGAAACAATAAAAAAAATGTCGTCGCAAGGTCTTGATACCTTTGAGGTATATGATGCTATTACTCAGAGAGATATAAAAGACGCTGCTAAAATACTTTATCCTGTTTATAAAAAAACGTACGGCAAAGACGGCTTCGTCAGCATAGAGGTTCCGCCTGATATTGCAACGGATACGGAAACTTCGGTTAAACAGGCTGAAAGGATTTTCCATTCAATAAACGAACCGAATCTATTAATTAAAATACCTGCTACAAAAGAAGGATTATCTGCAATAGCTCAGCTTATAGCAAAAGGGATTAATGTTAATGTAACACTGATGTTTTCTCTGACCCATTACATAGATGTTGCCGACGCTTATATGGAAGGCTTGGAAATGGCGCATAAAAACGGAGCAGATATGAATAAAATTCATAGTGTAGCCAGCGTTTTCATAAGCAGGCTTGATACAATGGCAGATAACCTGTTGGATAATGCGCTGAATAAAGCCGGCGGGGATGCCAAAAGCGGTATAATTTCTTTAAAAGGTCAGGCTGCGGTTGCTAATGCAAAGGTTATATATAATAAATTTATCGAGATATTTAACGGAGAAAGATTTAAAAAATTAGAGTCTATCGGCGCTAACATTCAAAGACCATTGTGGGCCAGCACCAGCACTAAAAATCCGGATTATTATGATTTAAAATATGTAGAGCCTTTAGTTGCAAAAAATACGGTAAATACACTTCCGGAACAAACGATAGAAAGCATCGCGAACCACGGAAATATTAAGTCTGATACGGCAGAGCTTGACTTTGAGAAATCAGTAAATATTTTAAATGAGCTAAAAAAGTTCGGTATAGATACTGAGCAGGCAGGAGAAATTTTGCAAAAAGATGGTGTGAAATCATTTGAAGAATCGTATAATAAGCTTTTAGATTCAATTAAAAATGTTTGATTATTATTATCATTATCGGGAGGAAAAATAGAATGAAATTAAAAAAAGGATTTGACGAAGACGCATTATCAAACGAAGAAATATCATTATTAAAAAATTTCGCAAAAAAATGCAGAGGCGATATATTAAAAATGACAACAGTTGCATCATCCGGACACCCGGGCGGCTCTATGTCCTCTATCGATATTTATTCTATTTTATACGGCTGCGGCTTTGTTTATAATGATAACCCGTTTAAAGAAGACAGGGACATTATTCTTGTAAGCCACGGACATACATCACCAGGAGTTTATTCTGCATTGGGGAACTATGGTTTTTTTGATGTGGATGACGCTATCACATGGTTCAGATATGCAGGGTCGCCTTTTGAAGGGCATATAGAAAAATATGTTCCTGGTGTAGAATGGGATACCGGAAATCTGGGACAAGGTCTTTCCGCCGCCTGCGGATTTGCGCTTGCCTCCAGACTGCATGACTATAATAATCATATTTATTGCATTATGGGCGACGGGGAACAGACAAAAGGGCAGATATCGGAAGCCCGCAGATTCGCCGTTAAATATAAATTAAATAATTTAACGGTAATAGTTGACCATAACGGCTTGCAGATAGGCGGAAAAATATCCGATGTTATGCCTGATAATATAAAACAAAATTTTGAAGCCGACGGATTTTATACGTTTGAAATTGACGGTCATAATTATAACGACATATACGCAGCGATTAAAAAAGCGCATTCGATTGATGCCCCTGTCGCTATTATTGCAAACACGGTAATGGGGAAGGGTGTTTCTTTTATGGAAAATAATGCCAAATTTCACGGTTCTACTTTGAACGTGGAAGACTGCAGAAAAGCCCTGAAAGAACTTGCAGAACCGGATAATTTAGCCGAATATATTGATAGAAGAAAACAGAAATTTTCAATTAAACCGCTGGCTGCTCGCAAAAATAATTATATTCTGATTCAAAACACAGAAAACGCAATCACTTACACCAGAGAAAAAAATGTAGACAACCGGTCTGCTTTCGGAAATGCATTGGCTGATATTGCAAAGAAATACAAAGAAGAAACTGGAACTCAAAGGTTACCCTTCGCAGTTTTTGATTGCGACCTTGAGGGCTCGGTTAAAACCGGCAGTTTCAGGTCGCTGTTTCCAGAGAATTTTTTTGAATCCGGCATAGAGGAACACAACACCGCTACAATATCCGGCGCAGTATCGACCGCCGGCATTATGTCATTTTTTGCAGATTTTGGCGTATTCGGCATCGATGAGGTTTATAATCAGCAAAGATTAAACGATATAAATCATACAAACCTCAAAGTAGTCTGCACACACAGCGGTATAGACGTAGGCGAGGACGGAAAAACGCATCAGTGTATCGATTATTTTGGTCTGTTAAATTCTACATTTGGATTTAAAGTAATATTGCCGGCCGACCCCAATCAAACCGACAGAGCTATAAGATATATAGCGTCTCATGAAGGCAATTTTGCCGTTATAATGGGGCGTTCAATTATACCGGTTATTTTAAACGATGAGAATAACCCTGTATTTGGAAATGATTATAAATTTAGATACGGTAAAATGGATAAAATAATGGACGGCAGCGATGTGTGTATCATCTCTGCAGGAAATATGGCGGTACATGCTATTGAAGGAGCGAAAATGCTTCAGAAAGACGGAATAAAGCCAATGCTTCTGAATGTATCATGCCCTTCAGACATAGACATTGAAGACTTGAAAGCGGCAGCTAAGACGGGTTTGATAGTTACAATCGAGGACCATAACGTAAAAACAGGGATAGGTACTGCTATAGGTTCGCTGTTGGCAGAAAATAATATTCAAACAAAATTTAAAAAATTAGGCGCTTCCTTTTATTCATCTTCAGGCAAACCTGCGGACCTTTACAAGATAGCGGGTCTTTCGCCCGAAGGTCTGTATAATGCGGTTAAAGAAATTTTATGATTATATAGCGTAACTATTTATATTATATTATATCTCTAATTATTTACTTATTTATTCAGTTTAGTCAGTTATTTATTTTAATTTTTTATTTTTAATTTTACATTGATAATTAAAATTTTATATGAGTTTAAAAAATAGCAATATATGGGTCGGACTCCTCAGAATTTATATAGGCTTGTTCTTTTTATACGCGGTTCATTTTAAACTTGACCCGTATTTTTTTTCTTCCTTTCACGACAAAATAGCTTATTATGCGGGACACGACCCGATTGTATTTTATGCCGACTTTTTAAATAATTATGTAATTCCTAATTCGTTTTTGTTTGCTTTAATGGTTGTTATAGGTGAACTTGCTGCCGGACTTTTGCTGTCGGTCGGTTTTTTAACCCGAATAGCGGCTCTTGTCGGAATTTTCTTAAATTTAAATTATTTGCTGGCGATGTATTGGATATCGCCGGCAAATCTCGGCATCAATCTGACGTTTATAGTATGCGAATTTGTAATTATATTATCTGACGCAGGCAAGACACTTGGATTAGACGGTTTCAGTTTTTTTTGAACGAATATTTTTTAAAAGATTGACTTAAATTTCAATAAATATTAAAATTATATTATCGACACTCAATATATCAAAAATGTCTCATATGGTGGATGTAGCTCAGTTGGTAGAGTCCCGGATTGTGACTCCGGTTGTCGCAGGTTCAAGCCCTGTCATCCACCCCACATATAGAATATAAAAAATAAATTACAATAGGTTTTTACTTTTCCGCACACCCATGATGCCAAATATTTAAATTTCCTCTATATAAGGCGTATTAATCTAAATTAACCATATTTTCACGCCATAACAAACGTAAATAATTTAAAAAATATATTGACAATATCATAGTATTTTTGGTACTATTAAAATTTCATTAATATTTCGTTAATGATTTCTTATTTTTTTAAGCAGTTTGAAAATTGACCTATAAAGTTTCGTACGAAAAAGTTTATGTATAATTTGCAGCTGCTGTATTTTATCAGGTAAGGCTGGCGTAGCTCAATGGTAGAGCAGCTGATTTGTAATCAGCAGGCTGCGGGTTCGATTCCCATCGCCAGCTCCATATAATTATTGTCAAAAGCAGGAGAGGTGCCCGAGCGGCTAAAGGGAACAGACTGTAAATCTGTCGGCGCAAGTCTACGGAGGTTCGAATCCTCCCCTCTCCACCAGTTATAATTTTTAAGTGCGAATATTTATTGTATTTATTATATAGAATGCAGTGTGCTGAAGTTATGCCGGAAATACGTTGAAAATGTTTAATGAATAAATAAGTAAGTATTTATTAATAATAATTTATTTTAGTAATTTGATAATTAAATAATTAATTGTATTTGTTATATAGGCGGGAATAGCTCAGTTGGTAGAGCGTCAGCCTTCCAAGCTGAATGTCGCGGGTTCGAACCCCGTTTCCCGCTCCATTATTTATATTATATTCTTTGCCCATGTAGCTCAGTGGTGGAGCACTTCCTTGGTAAGGAAGAGGCCATCGGTTCAATCCCGATCATGGGCTCCATAAGACTTATAACACAATATAATATGCAGTATATCAGAGTGATATTTTAATGGATGATACTTTGATGAATGAGCGGTAATAGACGATTGAGAGTCGGCAGGATGCTTGGAAGCAGATACGGAACAGGTCCTGAAATAGATACAAATAAATGAGTATAGACAGACTAACTAGACTAAATAGATAAAAATATAATATATATATATTAATTTAAATATAATTCAGATTATTTTCCAGGAGGATTAGATGTCCAAAGAAAAATTTGACAGATCAAAGCCGCATGTCAATATAGGCACAATAGGTCACGTAGATCACGGCAAAACAACTTTAACTGCAGCCATTACCAAGGTTC
>JAKAFU010000062.1 GCA_021825865.1 bacterium | reverse complement strand
TATGAAAATTTTAAGAGCCAGACTTTATGATTATTATAAAAAACAGAAAGAGGAAGAAGAAAATAAACTGCAAAATGATAAAAAAGAAATATCGTGGGGCTCGCAGATAAGGTCATATACGCTTAATCCCAACAGAGTTATTAAAGACCATAGAACAGGTGTTACAGTATATGATACCGAAAGTGTTTTTGACGGCAATATAGATGAATTTATTAACGGTTATCTTATAAGCCGGATTTCTCAGCCGGTATAGTAAAGTTTTTAATTACGGCAGTTTTTATTATTTTACTTTTATTACGTTTTATAATCTTAATATTTATAAACAGAAGGCGGTTAAAAATGGCAGATGAAGAGTTAAATATTATAGAAAAAAATAGAATCGGCATGCTCAATATATTAAAAGAAAAAGGTATAAATCCGTTTGACAACAAATTTATAAAAGAGAATATTATTGATGATATTTTAACTGAATACAATGACGCTTCTAAAGAATTTCTGGAAGAAAACCATATACATATTAAAACATCCGGAAGAATTCTAATAATAAGAAATTTCGGAAAGGCATCTTTTTTTAGGTTAAGAGACGGCTATGGTGAAATACAATGTTATATACAAAAAGGTTCGGTTTCGGACGAGGATTTCGAGCTTTTTGACAAATTTTTGGATGCCGGCGATATTTGCGGTATCACAGGTCATTTATTCAGAACAAAAACAAACGAGCTTACTATCAAAACCGAGAGCATAAAACTATTAACTAAATCTGTCTTGCCGCTGCCTGAAAAATGGCACGGACTTAAAGATATAGAAATCCGCTTCAGGAAAAGATATGTTGATTTAATTGCAAACAATGATGTTCGGGATATTTTTAAAAAAAGAGCCGATACTATTAATTATATAAGAGCTTTTTTAAATAACAGCAGATTTTTAGAGGTTGAAACTCCAATAATGCATGCAAACCCGGGAGGCGCTACGGCAAGGCCTTTTAAAACGCATCATAATGCATTAGATTTAGAACTTTACATGAGGGTTGCCCCCGAACTTTATCTGAAAAGATTGTTAGTCGGCGGATTTGACAGAGTATACGAAATAGGCAGAAATTTTAGAAATGAAGGAATTTCCGTTAAGCATAATCCCGAATTTACAATGCTTGAATTTTATATGGCTTACAGCAATTACGAAGATATGATGAAGTTTGTAGAAAAAATGCTCTCAGGCTTAGTTGAAAATATTTGCGGAAAATTTGAAATAAATTATATAGGAACGGAGATTAATTTTACACCCCCCTTTAAAAAGATTAAATTGCAGGATAGTTTGTATGAAGTTGCAGGTTTTTCAACCGAAGATATAGATTCTGCGGACAAAATTATTAAAATTTTACAAAATTTAAATTTGCCTGCTGATAATAATATGACCTATGGGGAGTTATTGACGGTTTTATTTGAAGAAACGGTAGAATCTAAACTGCTAAATCCGACTTTTGTGACGCATTATCCTGTAGAAAGTTCTCCTCTGGCAAGGAGAAATGATGCCGAAGGGAAGGTTGTAGACAGATTTGAATTTTTTGTCGCAGGAAGAGAATTAGCAAATGCTTTTTCTGAACTAAACGACCCGTTTGACCAGGAGGAAAGATTTAAATCTCAGGTTGACGTTAAATTAAAAGAAGGATTGCCGGCAGAAATAGATGAAGATTATATAGAAGCGTTAAAATACGGTCTTCCTCCTGCCGCCGGATGCGGCATAGGTATAGACAGACTTGTTATGCTTTTAACTAATTCTTATTCTATAAGGGATGTTATTTTATTTCCGTTGCTTAAACCAGTTAAATAAAATAAAATAACTTTATGAATTTTCAAACAAAAGTTGCATTGCATTATCTGAAACCGAAGGGAAATTCTTTTATATCCCTTCTAAGTTTTATTTCAATAGCCGGAATAGCGATAGGGGTTATGGCCCTTATTGTAGTAATTTCAGTTATGAACGGTTTTGACCATGCGCTGGAAGAAAAAATTGTAGGCATAGAATCTCAGGTAATCGTTTTAAATTATGGCGGATTAATACCGGATTACAGACAGATTGCTAAAAAGATAAGTAAAGTAAAAGGCGTCAAAGATGTTGCTCCTTTTATATATACAGATGTTATGCTGTCCTCCGACACAACATCTGCCGGAAGCGTGCTTAGAGGGGTGGATACCGAAAGTGAATCAAAAGCTACCAATCTTGGCAAATATATTATAAAAGGCAGTCTGCAATCTTTAAATAAAAATAAATATAACGAAATAATTCTTGGAAAAGTTTTAGCTCAAAGGCTTGGGGTAGAAATAGGCAGCAAAATAAGCGTTATCTCTCCTCAAGGGGAAATCACCCCTTTCGGTATAATGCCAAAATCGGAAACATTTATTGTCGGCGGCATTATGAATAGCGGTATGTATACTTATGATTCAACATTTTCTTTTATTTCTTTAAGAAATGCGCAAAATTTTATCGGATTAAGTCATAATGAAGTAACAGGCATGGAAGTAGGGCTTTATAATATCAATAATGCAATACCGGTTGCCGCCGCTATCGACAAAACTTTACATTCTCCTTATTACGCTCTAAGCTGGGAACAGCTCAATAAAAATCTGTTTGCAGCATTAAAACTTGAAAAGCTTACGATGTTTGTTATACTTTCTTTGATAGTGCTGGTTGCGGCATTTAATATTATATCTACGCTTATAATGGTTGTAATGGAAAAAAGAAAGGATATAGCAATATTAAAATCTATAGGGGCAAGTTCAAAAAATATAATGCAAATTTTTATAATTCAGGGTGTCGTAATCGGATTAATCGGAACATTCATAGGTTTAAGTGCAGGTTTTTTAATCAGTTATATCGAGGAAGTTTATCATATAATTAAACTGCCGTCGTCTGTCTATTACATAACTGATTTACCCGTAAGAATGACCGTCGATGAATTTATTGTAATAGGCGTTTCTGCCTTGCTGCTCAGTTTTATAGCCACAATTTACCCGTCATACAAAGCAAGTAAAATTGACCCTGCGGAAGGCGTAAGATATGAATGAAAATTTTAAAAATGCAGTTTCTCTCAGCAACGTTTCTAAGATTTTTAAAGCCGGAGCAAACAACGATGAAGTAATAGTGCTGAAAAATACCGGAATAGATATAAAATACGGCGACTCTATTGCAATAACAGGAGAATCCGGAACAGGGAAGAGCACTCTGCTGCACATAATGGGATGTCTTTTAAAACCGGACTCCGGCACGGTGAATTTTTTTGACGATATAGATGTTAACAATCTGTCGGATAACCGTCTGGCAAGATTTCGCAATGAAAATATAGGGTTTGTTTTTCAATTTCATTATCTTCTCAACGAATTCAACTGTATAGAAAATGTTGCTATGCCGTTATTTATAAAAGGAGAAGCGAAAGCATCGGCGTTAAAAAAAGCTAAGGATTATTTATGCGAATTTGGTCTTGAACATAGATTATATTTTAAACCCTATATGCTTTCCGGCGGGGAACAGCAAAGGACGGCGGTTGCAAGAGCTTTGGTAGCCTATCCTAAAGTTATCCTCATGGACGAGCCGACCGGAAACTTGGACCCCAGGCAGGCAGAATCTTTACAGAAGATAATTTTAGAGTTAAAAGAAAAATACAATAAAACATTAATTGTAGTTACTCATGATTTAAATTTTTCTGATATGATGAATATTAAAATCACTATTGAGAACGGTTCTATAAAAAAATATTAAATTAATTGACTTGTTTTTTTTTATTTGATAACTTAATTAAATTATGCGATATAACAAAATTATTACGTACACGCTTTTAATTCTTATTGTTTTTTTGAGTTTTAACGGTATTGCCTATGCATCTATAAATAATAAAAATGTTTTTACGGGATTTTTTCATCAAAAAGGCAGACCCGTTCCGTCAAATATCGACAAAACATTCAAGAGAGCTTTTCTGCAATATATAGAATCTGCCAAGCCGTATTTTGTATTAGCCTATTCAAGGCTTACGAAAGCTCCATATTTTAATTTTAATAAAAAAATTAATTTAGTAAGAATCAAAAAATTAGGCAGGCTGTATAAATCCGATTATATCATTACCGGAAGTATTGCAAGATTCGGTTCGCAGTACAGGCTGCACGTCATGCTCGTTAATTTAAAAAATATTTACCATTCAAAAACATTAAAATATATCGGTGTAGGAGAAAGGTCATTAAATAAAAATATCGGACTCTTAGCTTATAAAGTATCTTCAATTATAGCGGTAAATTATAATAAACAAAAACATTTATCTGAAGTACATCCTAAATTTTCTCCTAAATTTTCTATAGATAAAGACGTATATGCAATACGCGTAGAAGGCAATATCAGGGTAGGGACAGGTTTTATACTTAACGATATATTGCTTAAGAAAGGCAGCGCTTATTCTATAAAAAAAATAAACAGGAGTATTAAAAAATTATATA
>JAKAFU010000061.1 GCA_021825865.1 bacterium | reverse complement strand
CTCAATATGTAGTAAACGGAACTGAAACAGTGGAAGGCATGGGCTATCTTCAAGACGGTGCAACTATACCTTCGGGCAAGCAATTAACCAATAACGGCACTTACGCAGGCACGCCTATCGTAACATCAATTATTGCCGGAGGTGCTGGAGTTAAGATTATTAATCCAAGTTCTCCGGGTCCGGCAACAATCAGTATAATTTCTAATCAAGGTTTTAACAATCTTTCAGATTATACAGATACTTCATTAAATTTTTCACTTTCAAACAATTACAATATAAGGGCTTTAGCTCTTTTAAGATAAATTAAAAATATAAGGAGGTAATAACAATGGCAGTAGGAATGATAGGAATTGAAAGTAATTATGCAACACAAGGGGTCGAAGCCACATATACGACTACTTCAACGACAATGGTATTTACGGGAACAGGAGTCGTATTTACTCCTGTTACATCCGGCAATGTCAAAATATCATTAAGTTCGGAATGTAATAATGATACGGCTTTAGATGGCATAAATGTAAATATCGTTTATGCGGCAGGCACGGCTTTAACGGCGGCAGGCACGGCAACGGCAGGCACGGCAATATTGTCATCCAATTTAACGCTTACGGAAACAACGGCATCAGACAACAGATTTTTAGGTCTCAATAATTTTGTATTAACTGGTCTTACGCCTAAAACATCTTATACTTTTCAACCGACTATAGAGGCGGTAACAGGCGGAACTGCGAGCTTTACTCAATATAACATAACAGTCGAAGAACTGTAATTTAAGGAGGTAATAACAATGGCAAGAAATATAGGAGTCAGTGGAGAAGAAATAATTGATACTCCGGCAGGCACGGCATTAGCAGGCACAACGGCTGGAACGATTACGCCTTATCAGGTTGAAGCCGGAACAATAAAAAAAGTCGTCTTAATCGCAAGCGGTTATGAAAACGACACGACAACGGCGCAAACCATAACTTATGCACCAGCTTTTACTAATGTGCCTGTAATCACAAATAACACGGGGCTTACGCTTACTACGACTGCAACGGTTTTAACTATTGGCGCACCCGACAGCACTACGACATATTCGGGAACAATAGTAATTGAAGGAATTTAATGAATGTCTCATATGTTCGACTTCTTAAACAATTTGAATTTATCGGGGTTATCGGGTAAGAAATATAGCGTTTCTTTGCTCGATACTCCCGAACAATACGGACAAATCATAAAGAATATGATTAACGAATATAAAAATAATCCTGAAATATTGCAGACGGCACAAGATATAACGGCAAATTGTATGAATGACGACTGCCGGATAGAAAAAATTTACGATTGGGTTCAAAACGGAGTAACTTTTCAAGACGACCCTCTTTTAATAGAGCGTTTAATCGCCCCAGATTTAGCTATAAGGACGATTAAACAATATGGACAGATATATGAAGACTGCGATTCGATAACGGCTTTATTAGGCTCTCTGGTGGCTTCTTTGGGCATACACGTAAAAGTAGCTATGTCCCAGACGCAAGGCAATAATTTATCGCACGTTTATTTAAAAGCATATGTTAACGGTCAGGCAATACCGCTTGACGCAACATATAAGAATAATCAAATCGGTTGGGAATATCCATCCGCAAACAAAATAGAAATATAAGAGGCAAAATATGGCAACTAACAACTTATTCGTAAATTCAAGTTCAGGTTCAAATTCCGGTTCTGTCGTTAGCGGAGTTAATTCCGTAACGGGCGGTTTAAGTTCTATACTCAATTCTATCGACAGTCTTGCATTGCCGTTAGAAAAAGGGGTAGGTGATTTTTCTCAGCTCTACACGCAGGTTAAACAGCTTAATCCGCAGGCTCAAACGTCAATTCCTGTCAATGAAGCATTTTATCAAGCTCCGCAAAATTCATTAACGGCAAACTTCGCAAACGGTATCGGTAAAAGTTTTTCACAAATCCCTTGGTATGTTTGGGGAATTATAATCGTGGGCGGCTTAGGCTTAATAGCATATTCTAAAAAGAGGTAAAATATGCAGTCTTATTTATATTCAACATATTCGGCAAATAATCAGAATACGACTCCTCAAATTCCGACAGGCGTTCAGAGTGCAGGCACGGATTCATTTTCTAATAATTTAATTTCTGACTTAGGGCTTGCAAGTCTGTCTGCCGCATTTTTAGCACCTGCTATTATTCCGCTTGCAGGGCTTCCTATCGGAGCGGCGATAGCGGCGGAAACTATATTTGGTTCGACTGGAGCGGGAATAGAATTACTATATCCGCAGGCATATAACGAAGTTTCAAATTATATACCGACCGTTCCTGCATTTTCGGTATTGCTCGTTCTGCTCGGTATGACAAGCTTAACTGCGGGAGCTTATATCGATTATTATATGAAAAACAAAAAGAAAGGGGGGCAATAATATTATGGAAATGTTACGTCCCGCAGGTTTAGTGAATAATAATCAAAATCCTTTTGGGTGTAATTGCAAAAGCGGATATACAGGAATGCCAGCACAATTAAATTCCGGCGTATCAAATATGATGGTAAATTATCCACAAGGAACATATTATAGCGGTGAATGTGCTTGCATACCAACATCAAGTATGTCTCAACTTGTAAATCCATCAAATAGCAATAGTAATATTCCTGCACATATTCAAACAAATTCGTCAAATTCAGGGGGCAATAATATGAATACGCAAAGTTCTACAAATACAACCGCTTCTGCAAGTTCTTCTTCTCCGGTAGCACCTATTCACAATCTTATGAATAATTGGTATGCGTGGGGAGTGCAACCGAATAATGCGGCAGGGAACGAGCCGACTAATACTAAAGCGGCATTAAATACTATGACAAATCAATGGCAGTTTTTTCCGTCACAAAATACAGCTTCTACTAATACTACGTCAACGGCAAATCCGACTTCGCAGGCACAAACGGCATTATCAAATGCAACTTCAACGGCTTCGGCAAATGCAAGTCCTCAGGCTTCAAACGGATTATCGGAAGTGGCACAGGAATTTGAAAAAGCAATAGATTCAATTTTCGGTTCTATATCTAACTTTGTAAAAAACTTATCATAACCGCCGTAAAACTCCGTCCTTTAGGGCAGAGATATAAGGTGTAAATAAACTTAAGTTAGCTATAATAATATGAAAAAAAATATAGACAATAAATTTTACGTATATAGATTTCGGTTATACCCTAACGCCGAGCAGATAGCTTATCTCGACGAACAGATGAGCTATAACCGGTTCGTATATAATTTCTTTTTAGAAAGGGCTACGAGCCTGTATAAGAACTATGGCGTTAAGACTAACTATCATTCTAACTCAGCAATACTACCTTTGCTTAAAAAAGGTTTTCCGTTTTTGTTAAACGCTAACTCTCAATCTTTACAGGCAAGCCTTAAGGCTCTCGATACCGCCTTTCAAAAGTTCTTTGCCAAACAGGCAGGCTATCCCAATTTCAAAAAGAAAGGCGTATATAGCAGTATCGTAATACCGCAGAAATTCAAAATTCAAGATAACTTTATATCTATCCCTAAACTTAAATCTAACATTAAGGTTAAATTCCATAGAAAAGTTTACGAAGCGATAAAGTCGGTATCTATAAGTAAAACGACATCAGGCAAGTATTACGTTAATATGCTGGTAGAAAAGTTTGCTTTTACTCCGTATATACCTAAAAAAGTAATAGGCAAAATATCCGGTATCGACTTAGGCTTAAAAGACTTTGCTATTATTACTACGGGGACGGATTTTAATAATAAAGAGAGCTTTAAAATACCTAACCCGAAATATTTGCTTAAGTCTCAAAAACGACTTATAAAGATTTCAAGGCAGTTAGATAGAAAAGTTCATAGACATAGTAAGCAGGATAAGACTACGACTTCTAAAAACTATATTAAATTTAAGAATAGATTATCTCTTTTACATGAAAGAATAACTAATCAGCATAAAGACTTTTTACATAAATTATCCTTAAGGACGGTAAGCGATAGCCAAGTTATCGTCCTTGAGGATTTGAATATTAAAGGAATGGTTAAGAACGAACATTTATCAAAGTCGATATCAGATGTATCGTGGAGTAAATTTACCGATATGCTTGAGTATAAAGCCGACTGGTTCGGACGACAGATATTAAAAGTTAACAGGTTCTATCCGTCGTCTAAAACTTGTTCTACTCCAGACTGCGGATATGTATATAAAGACCTTAAGCTATCCGAAAGAGCTTGGATATGTCCACAATGCGGCGCTCTCCACGATAGAGATGTAAATGCAAGTATTAACCTTTTTCTTGAAGGATTAAATTTAACCGTAGGGCAGGGACTGCCCGAATTAACGCCTGCGGAGTATGCTCCGGCGGGATGCCAAAATATCGGTATTAGCCGTCATACAATGAGGCAGGAAGCCTGCGCCTTTAGGCGTAGGTAGTTCACAAGGGGCGTATATGTCTTGGTGGAATTTCGGCGGAATATTAAACCCTATTAACGATTTATATAATATCGGCATGGGAACGGTGCATCTTGTAACCGAGCCTTCCGTTCAAA
>JAKAFU010000060.1 GCA_021825865.1 bacterium | reverse complement strand
TCCAAGCTGGCCTACTGGAAGCGGCTATCTGGGCAGTGATGCCGTTGTGTCGGCAGTTAGAAGCACAAAAGGCGCTATAGGTTACGTCGGACTCGGATGGATATTGGAATATCATCTTTCAAGCGCTGCTATGCTGAATAAAGCTGGCAAATATATTGTCGGTTCCGTTAAAACAATTGCGGCAGCCGGTAATTCAGCCCTTAAAAGCGGCGGTTTTCCAGCCGATTTTGACAGGTCTATAGTCTGGAACGTAAGTGCAAAGAATGCATATCCGGATTCTAATTTTGAGTTCTGGATGCTCCGAAAAAAACAGACTAACCCAAATACTACAAAGATAATTAAAAATCTTGTAAATTGGGCATTAGGACCGGGACAGGATTCTAAATACACTGTAAAGACAGGATTTGCACCATTGCCAAAATCTGTAGTGGGCAACGTTAAAAAATTGCTTTCAGAAGTGAAATAGTAAAATTAAACAATAAATTAGACCATAAATTAGATTATAGAGATTATAGATAAGATTGCAGGCATAAGCAATAAGCAGTTAAACCGTTTAATTTATGGCATAATTTTAATCAAACTTTTAAAAGTAAGTTAGCATATAAGTAAAAAAAAATTAATGAAATACCCCTTTTTTATAAATATATATAAATTAGGGGTATTTTTTTATATTTATTTATTCTTAAAAATGTTTGCGCATGTATATTTAAAAATTTCTTGAAATATGTTCTAATAAAATCTATAATTTAAAAATGGCAAAACTAAATCTGAAACTAAAACTAAAATATAAAGACGATTTATTTAAATTTATTCTTTCTATTTTTATTTTTGGAATAATATTAATTTTTATCACAGTTGTAGCTATCATATTATATTACAGCTATCCTGCAGTCAGCCGCTTTGGAATAGCATTTTTATGGACAAAAGAATGGAATCCTCCTAAAGAGATTTTCGGAGCCGCTACTTTCGTTGCGGGAACATTCATGGTGACGATTATTGCTTTAATGTTTGCAATACCGCTAAGCCTTGGAATAGGCATTTTTCTTGAAGAATACTGCCC
Source organism: bacterium (assembly GCA_021825865.1). GTDB lineage: Bacteria > SZUA-79 > SZUA-79 > Acidulodesulfobacterales > Acidulodesulfobacteraceae > Acididesulfobacter. The sequence goes on along the minus strand of JAKAFU010000060.1, from coordinate 3,536 downwards.
AAAATTTTTAAAAGGTTTTTTTACCATTATCATTGAGATTTTAGCCGGTATTCCAAGCGTTATTTTCGGTGTTTGGGGCGTCCTTACCATCGTACCCTGGCTGAGAAGAAATATAGAACCTTTTTTTGAAGCGCATTTTTCCAATGTCCCGTTTTTAAAGGTTACCGAGAATATCGGATACGGCATATTGGCAGCCTCTATAGTCGTGGCTTTTATGGTTGTGCCTATTATAGCGTCCATTACCAAAGACGCCCTTGCCGCCGTTCCTAAGATAACAAAAGACGGCGCGCTGGCTATGGGCGCCACGAGACTTGATGTAATTAAAGACGTATCTTTGCCTTTTTCATACAGAGGAATATACGGAGGCATAATATTAGGATTCGGCAGGGCAGTCGGCGAAACGATTGCAGTAGTGCTGCTTATCGGAAATCAGGCTATCATTCCGAAATCTATATTCGGCGTCGGATATACTATCTCCGCCTTGCTTGCCAATACTTTTACATTTGCCGTAATAAGTCCTATTTACGCGTCAAGCGAGGTAGCTCTTGCGTTGATATTGCTTTTAATTAGTCTTATCGTAAATATAATCGGCAGAAATGTTTTGCAAAAAGTTATCGGCGGAAAACTTTCAAGAACCCAATTCGGCGGCGGTTGATTTCAGTTAATTTCATAAGCTTTTCATAAGCTTATTTTATATAAGAAACCGTTGCGGACATAACAGGCAGCTATTATATATTATATATAAGATAAATTAATATAATATGCAGCGTTCAATTATGCAGCGTTACATATATCGAACATACGAAATATAAATTAATATGCAGCGTACAGCTGCGATGTATATATAGCATATAATTATAAATTCTATATGATACCGCATTATACTGCTATACGACAAAATATGATAAAATATGACAGAAAAAGAAAACAATAAAAAGACGGAAGACGCAGGAAATTATTTTCCGGTAAATAAGTCTTATATTAAAAGAAAAAAAATATATAACAGAATAGCTTACGCATCTGCGGCGCTTGCTTTTATAATAGGGGCTTTTCCTGTTTTTCACATAATTTACAGCGCTCTTATCATAGGATATAAATATCTTAACTGGAATTTTGTTTCTACCCTCCCGTCAGGTTTTCCGATAGGGGCGAAAGGCGGAATTTTAAATGCTATAATAGGAGATTTTTATCTCGTCATAATAGCTTCCTGTCTTGCGGTGCCGCTTGGAATAGGTTCCGGATTATATTTGTCGCTTTTCGGCAAAAAAAGAACTAACAGCATCATAAGACTTCTAAACGAACTTATGATAGGAATACCGTCTGTAGTCTGGGGAATAATGGGTTTTTACATTTTTTCCACAAATGCCGGATTGGGATTTCATTTTGGATTTTCGGCGCTTGCCGCCGGACTTACTTTGGGTTTTATAATGACCCCTATAGTGACGCTTTTAACGGAACAGGCAGTTAACCGCATTCCGGCGTCTTATATAGAAGGGGCGCTGGCAATGGGGGCTACGAAATGGCAGGCTACCAAGTCTGTAATAGTTAAAGCTGCTATGGGAGGGATATTTACAGCCGTGCTTCTCGGCGTTCTTAATATTATTGGGCAGACCGCTCCGCTGCTTTTTACCAATTATTATAATACAGGTATGCCTACAGGAATTACAGGCCCGGGCGGAGCTGTCGGAGACTTGGCGATGCTTATTTTTATTTATATACATGAACCGTCCCGTATTCTGCATTATAAAGCGGAGGCGGCGTCGGTTGTTCTGTTGTTTTTTGTTTTTGCGCTTGATATCGGAATGAGGCTTATAAGCTGGGTTACAGTGAAAATTTTTGAAATGCTGTAGCACGGCAGCTGCCTATACCGGTGAACGTTTAGGCGATAAACGCTAATGCCGATAAACGCCGGCGCAGAAATGAAAGCTGATGCTTGTAGTTTTGTTTTTATAAAATAATATTATAAAACAATATACAAATAATATACAAATAATATAAAAACAATAATAAAACAATATTAATAAACAATATAAAATTAATATAAACACAAAAAAGGTTGTATAATGGCTGAAATTGATAACAACAACAATATTAATATTAATAATATTGATAAAAACAATATAGATAATGCGGTAGATAATATTAAAGAAGAGATTAAAATTGAAGTTAAAAATCTTAATTTTTACTATGGAGATTATCATCTTTTAAAAGATATTAATTTATTTTTCAAAAAAAATTCAGTATGTACAATATTAGGTCCTTCGGGCTGCGGAAAATCTTCTTTTTTAAGAACGCTCAACAGAATGAACGATTATACCGAAGGCTCAAAGCTTAAAGGAGAAGTTTTATTAGACGGGAAAAACATATACGGCAAATCGATTGACGTTGTTGAACTCAGAAGAAATGTAGGAATGGTTTTTCAGAATCCGAATCCGTTTCCGAAAACAATATTTGAAAATATAGCTTTCGGATTAAAAATACACGGTATAAAAAATAAGCAATTTATCGCTGAAAGGGTTGAAAAATGTTTAAAATATGCGGGATTGCTTGATGAAGTAAAAGACAAACTTCATAAAAACGCTTTTTCACTGTCCGGCGGACAGCAGCAGAGATTGTGTATTGCAAGGGCGATTGCAACTAATCCGTCTGTGCTGCTCATGGATGAACCTACCGCTTATTTAGACCCTGCGTCAACCGCCACTATACTGGATTTGATTGCAAATTTTAAAAAATTTTATACTATAATAATTGTGAGTCATAATATTCAGCAGGCAGGAAGAATATCCGATTACAGCGGATTTTTTCTAAACGGCGAACTTATAGAATTTAGTAAATCAGGAGATTTTTTTACCAGACCGAAAGATAAGAGAACGGAAAATTTTATTACAAACAGGTTTTAGTTTTCTAATATTCATTCTATTTAATATCATATTTATTTTATTTAATATAACAATATATGTTTCAATATTATAATGCAATGTCTATTAATTTAATAATATCTGTTTAGTATTATCATATAATACTTATTTAATTTATTTTAATTTATTTATAATACCTGTTTAATATTATATAATAGATTCTAAATTTTTTAATATTTAGATTATCAATCTAATTTAATTAATCTAATGATTTAGTTAATTTAATAAATTAATTAATCTAATAGTCCGATTTAATCTTATCCGGTTAATCTTGTCTTATTTGTATATTAATTTTATCAGAGGTTATATTTTATGAATATTCTTGATAGAGAGCTCATAAACTTAAAAAGAAGCATAGTAGATATGAGCGAATTAGTTAACAGTCAGTTAAATAGAGCAACAAAATTTTTGTTTGAAAAAGACAAGGCGATAGCTGAACTCGCTATAAAGAATGATTTGCAGATTAATTCAATGGAAGTAAATATAAATGAAAACTGCATAAGACTTTTGGCGTTGTATCAGCCTGAAGCGGCAGACCTCATGTTTATTACTACGTCGATGAAAATTATTACCGACCTTGAAAGAATGGGGGATTTATGTGCTTCTATCTGTCAGATA
>JAKAFU010000033.1 GCA_021825865.1 bacterium | reverse complement strand
ATTTTCATAAGCGGATAACCTCCTTAATTTGCGTTATGGTGTTATCCGCTATTTTATTATGATTTTTAGTTAAGGAATAGACATTTTAAAAGTTATTTATCTATAGACATTTTAAAAGTTATTAACAATTAATAAAAAAAATCTTTACTAATTATTTTTATGTGCTATAAGTACTGTATGAACAATAATTTTTATTAATTAATAAAAAAAACTCTTTACTAATTATTTTTATATGTTATAATAATTGATATTAATATTTTATAAAATATCCCCTTGTTGAAAAACGCTGCACTAATCTAAATTTTATCATTATCCCCCTTTTGATTAAATTTAATTGCAGCGTTTTTTATTTGATTAATTTCCTGCAAAATTGTATAATGGAAACATCTCATAATATAATAACATAGTAAAATATAAAAGTATTAGTCAGCATAATAGTAAACATATTGACATCATAACTAAATATGTTAGACCACACCGGTACAGTTAACTAGGATTGTTATAAAAATTCATTTATTAAGACTGTTTTATTGCCAATTAAATATAATTAAATATAATTAAAAACCATTATGATAAAAAAATACCCATTATTTATTAACGGCAAGTGGATTGACAAAGACGACTTTTATGAAGACGTTAACCCTTTTAGCGGCGAAGTAGAAGCGTACTTGAGCAAACCTGACAAAAATGATATAAAATTTGCTATTGGTTCTGTAGAAGAGGGTTTTGAGCAGATAAAAAATCTTCACGCATTTGAAAGAGCGGATATCCTTGAAAGAACTGCGCTTAATTTAGAAAAAAATTCCAGAGAAATTGCTCATTTTATAACGGTTGAAGTAGGAAAAGCACATAAATATTCATTAGTAGAAGTCAGCAGGGTTGCAAATGTTTTTAAGTTTGCGGCAGAAGAGGCAAAGCGGCTTCACGGCGAAACTGTTCCTATGGATGCCATTAAAGGATATGAAAACAAAATAGCTTTTTATATGCGTGTTCCGGTCGGGGTTATAGCGGCTATTACACCTTTTAATTTTCCGATAAATCTTCCGGCACACAAGATAGCTCCTGCTATTGCAGCCGGAAACGCTATAGTTTTTAAACCTTCCGTAAACGGTTCCGTTGTTGCGTATTATTTAGTTCAGGCACTGTTAGAATCCGGTTTGCCGGAAAAAGCGATATGCCTTCTATACGGCGATAAAGACACGGGCGAGGCGATTACTTCAAACGATAAAATAAGAATGGTAAGCTTTACCGGAAGTCCTAAAGCAGGCAGAGAAATTATGGCAAAAGGCGGATTGAAAAAATATACTATGGAACTCGGAAGCAATTCTGCTTTAATTATAGACAAAGATGCAGATATAGCTGAAGCGGCTAAAAAATCCGTTATAGGTTCTTTTTATAATTCCGGTCAGGTATGTATATCGCTTCAAAGAATATATGTGCATAAAGATGCAGAACAATCTTTTATAAAACATTTTGTCGAAGAAACAAAAAAACTTAAAGTAGGCGATCCGTTAGATAAAGATACCGATATAGGGCCGATAATCAGCGATGAATCAAAAGAGCGGGTTGATTCTTGGATAAAAGAAGCGGTTGCCGACGGAGCAAAAATAGAAACTGGCGGCAGTTTTAAAGGCAACGTTTTAGAGCCCACTATTTTTTCTAATGTTCACCAAAGAATGAAAATATCGTGCCTTGAAGTTTTTGCGCCTATTGTAAGCATTGTCTCTTTTGAAGATATAAAAGAAGCCGTTGATTATGTCAATGATTCAATATACGGTCTGCAGGCGGGTGTTTATACAAATAATATGAAAAACGCGATGTACTGCATAAAACATATCGATGCAGGAGGCGTGCTGATTAATGATATTCCCACTACGAGAGCCGACCATCAGCCGTATGGCGGTGTTAAAGAATCCGGTTTCGGGAGGGAGGGTGTAAAATACGCCGCGGAAGAGATGACTGAATTAAAATTTATAAGTTTTTCATAGAGTTTAACTTGCCGTCTGTCGGTTTATTATTTAGTATATTATATTTGGCAGTTTTTTTTCATATTTTTGCAAGAATATCTGCAGCATATAAGGCATAGTATGTTATGATTATATCTGCTCCGGCACGTTTTATAGATGTCAGCATTTCAATAGCCGCTCTTTCTTCATCTAAATAACCCGCTTGAGCGGCAGCTTTAATCATTGAATATTCTCCTGACACGTTATAAGCGGCTAACGGTCTTTTGAAAGTTTGTTTTATCCTGTATATTATATCAAGATAGCTTAATGCCGGTTTTACCATTATAATATCGGCTCCTTCATCAAGGTCTAATTCTGTTTCGAGAATTGCTTCATCTGAATTTGCAGGATTCATCTGGTATGCTTTTCTGTTGCCGAATTTTGGCGTACAAAATGCTGCATCTCTAAAAGGTTCGTAAAAACTTGATGCATACTTAGAAGAGTAAGACATTATAGGAATATTTATAAGCTGTTCATCATCTAAAGCCTCCCTGATTTTTTTAACCCTGCCGTCCATCATATCGGAAGGAGCAATTATATCGGCGCCTGCTTTTGCATATGATACACTGATTTTAGCGAGATATTCGAGCGTTTCATCATTTTTAACATAACCTTCGGCATCAACTATACCGCAATGACCATGGGATGTATAATCACATAGACAGACATCTGTTATAACTATTAAATCGGGATAAATTTCTTTTACGGCTCTTAAAGTTTGCTGAACTATGCCGTTATCGGAATAGCTTTCCGAGCCTAATTCATCTTTATGTTCGGGAACGCCGAAAATAAGTATGCCGCCAATTTTCAGGTCTTTTACGTTTTTAAGTTCTTTTATGAGCTCGTCTATCGTATATCTGAATTGTCCGGGCATCGTATTTATCGGTTCTTTTTTGCCTGCGCCGTGCATAACAAAATAAGGCATGATTAATTTTGACGGAGCAAGTGAATTTTCGCTCACTAATTTTAATAAATTTTGTGAAGTTCTTAATCTTCTTGGTCTTATATAAGGAAAACCGGAATTCATAATTAATATATCCTATTTTTAATGTTATTTTGTTTTATAATATCTGTTGAATTATTAATAATATATGATTTGGACAATTAATACTTAATCTTTATCGTGTATCATTATATCATTTTCAGTTGCTTAAATTCAATTTCATTTATTAAAATTTATTTTCATTAAAAAAAACTATAAAGCAGATTCAAAGGCTTTTTTAAAAAAAATTTCGGCATCTTTTGCTCTTCCGGATTTTTTAAGACATTCTGCATAGTTATAATAATAATCGGGATTATAGCTATTAAGTGCAATAGCTTTTTTAAATAATTTAAGCGCATTAGAATAATTGGCTTTAATCACGCCGGCAATATTATCGCCGGTATATATATTTCCATTTAAATAATCGACGTTATAATAAACCGGATTTCTATTAATAAATTTGCGATTATTTTCGCCTGAACTATTTTTAATATGGCAGCTGCTATATTTTACGCCCTTATCGTCATATATACCGTCTTCTCGACTATGATTGCCGTAGAACTCATGGACATAGTTATGGTTTTCAGAGTTTAAGCCGCCGTTAGAATTATTTCCTGCGTAATTATAGAACTCAGACAGCACCGGCACATATTCGTTTGTTATAAACATGGCAGCGCTAAAGAAAATCTCATCTTTAGTGTAATAATTTTTAGTTCTTGATTCCCACATATTTAAAATATCAAAAAATTTTGAATTAATATTATTATAGGATGCATTATTTTCTTCTACTCTAATTTTATCAAAATTCCCATTGATTTTATCGAATTCTTTGAAAGTTTCAGAGGCTGAGCGGACACTGGATTTTTCAGGAGCAGCGCCGCCGTATATTTCTTCAGTATAGGAGTTTTTAAAATTATTATATATTTTTTTACTGAAATTGAGCATATTGTAAAAGAAAGTAAGTTTTTCATACTCTTTAAATTCATATAAATATTTGCATAAATCAAAAAAAAGCGGCGTATAATTATATTTATATGTATAATTTAGATAATCCGGTTCACGGCAGTTGTTATATTTAATTTCATCATTATTAATATTAATTTCCTTTCCGTTTGTAGTTATATTTGCTATATCTTTATTATTAATTTCTTTTTCATTTATTGTTGTATTTATTAGATCTTTTAGCGAATTGACAGTATTAAATATTTCCAAATATATAAGAATTTGTTTTGTTATTGCAGATTTATCATAAGCGCTAAGATATTCGTTGCCGATTATAATGACACTATAATATTGAACCATTATTTTTTTTAAAAATATATCTAGCATATGCGTGCTGCTTAATTTAAATTTTTTAATGAACTCATGAATATTAGAGGTTTTTTCGAAATGAGCCAGATGCGCTTTTATTGCCGCAAAATTTCCGTTTATATAATAGGATTTTAATAAATTTAATCTCAGCTCTATATTTGCGTCGTCATTTTTATTATCGCCGCAGTCATTGTATTCAATATAGTGAACGGAATTATCAAAAATATTGCTTTTAGACAAAAATTTTTCGGCATTCTTCTGAAATGCCTGAATACCTTCATAAAATCTTACTAATTTATTTAATTCATAATAGTAATTCATTTGTTTTCTCCGGTAATATTATATAATTTTATTATAGGTTGTCAGTTCTTTTATAAAATTGTTTAAACCTGCAAATGCGATAAGTCTTTCTCTTTCCGAGAAATTTTTTAATGAATATATTCTCAGGTCTTCATCGGTTTTATAATCGGTGAATTTTAGCTTTAATGCGCTTTCATTACTTATTGCCATTGTTAATCTGCAAGAAGAGTTTGATTCTACCGTTGTTTTAATTTCATTCAGTAAAATCTTTTCCGATGTAGAAAGTTCACCGATAGTATTAAGCAAATTTCTCATTTCATTTTCGTTTGTAATATTTTGTTTGAAGCCTGCATTATTAGATTCTATATTTTTTTCGAAATTAAACTCTTTGTAATGGGATAAATTTTTATCTATAAAAATATCGCATGAGTCAATTTGCTTGTGGTGAGCTTCACTAAGCGCTACATAATTAGTAATATTGTCTGCGCCTCCGTCTTGAAGCTGATTTATATGATGAATCTGTACCGGGGTCTGTTTTTTATTTATGTTAATATCTAAACTAGAATTCAGATGCTGATTGCCGGAAATATTTACTTGAGAATAAATTGATTTTGCATATTCATAGTCTCTTTTTTTAATATATTCTCTTACCTTATCCCAGTTAAAATGGGATTCCAGTTCCATTATTTTTTTATTGTCAATGGAAATTTTTATATTTTTGAACCCGTCAAGATAATTTTTGTAATAGTTAAGTGCTCCGAGCAGAGGTTTACTTGATTCGGGAAGAGTTTTAGAAATGATATTTTCAATATTGCCGGATTTATTTTTCCAAATATATACGCTGGGTTTTTCGAGCAGTTCATATTTTATCGTATTGCTTATTTCATGGGAATGGACATCCGGTTTTAACGTATTGGTAATTGAATAGAAAGAGGCGTCCGGCAATTGCAGCCAGTCTATGTTATTGTTTTTAACATAATTAAAATTGTCGGAATTATTACAATTGTCTGCCGTTATAGTTCCGGGCGCAGTTTTTTTAATATTAATATTAAGACCTTTTTCTTTTAATTCAAAATAATTTTTCAGAGTAAAATCGGATAATTTAAATTCGTTGTTCAGACTGTAGCTGCCAATATTTTTTTTAGCACTAATTTCTTTGAATTTATCCTGTGAAATCAGAATATTTTTTACTGCAATATCTCTGCCGTATTTAGTCATTTCATGGAATTTTATTCCCTGAATCTCTACTATGGGATTTTCTGAAACCGAGGTTGAATGTGTCATGTTTTTTATACTTGCTAAAGTTTTTTCATCTATTATTCCATAAGTTTTTATTAGAAAATCGTTATTATTTTTTATTATAAAACCAGAATTGCATAAATTTTTAATCTCGCTTTCCGCTTCTATTATTTTGGAACTTCTTAATTTTTCATTATTAAAAGATTTAATTACATTTATTTTATCTGTTAAATTTTCAAATCCTGTTATTTTTTCTGATAATTCGCCTATATCTTTTTCGGATATATTTAAATTTTTTTTTATATTTTTGCATTTATTATCTTTTAAATTTTTAATATTTAAATTATTTTTTAAATTGTCTGTTTTTTCTAATACTTTAACGTTCAGTTCCATTTTGCAATCCTTTTAAGTTAAGTTGACGTTATAAGTTTATGTTGTGTGCAATAGTGTATATATAGCGTATATAATAAATTTAGCAAAAATATATTTCATTATTATGAAGGTTTTGTTAAAATTGAATTAAATTAATGTAAAAATTTGATGATATATATATTAAAAATAAAGCTATAAATTTTACTCATAAACTGATAATATATTTTAAATAACTGCGGCCGTGAATTGCGCATGAATAGCGCATAATTATAAGATTATTAAATTATTAATTATTTGGATATTATTAACATGGATTTAAAAAAAATTAGGGATAGTCTATTTATTTTCAATACAATGAGCGGTTCTAAAGAATTATTTAAACCGCTTAATAAAAATAAAGTGCTGATGTATGTTTGCGGCATTACTGCATATGATTTTTCACATATAGGGCACGCAAGAGCATATATCACATTTGATATTATTTATCGTTATTTGAAGCATATAGGATTTGATACCGTATATGTAAGAAATTTTACCGATATCGATGATAAAATAATTAAAAAAGCTAATGAAGAGGGTGTTGCTTTTAATATTATTTCCGAACGCTTTATTGATGAATTTCATAATGATATGGATTCGCTGTCTGTCGAACATCCTACTTTTGAGCCTAAAGCCACTGAAACGATAGGAGATATGCTCTTATTTATTAAAGCTTTGATTGATAAAGGCGTTGCATACGAAAAAAATAATGATGTTTTTTTTAAAGTTAATTCATTTAAAGAGTACGGCAAACTTTCTCATAAAAATATAGATGAATTGCTTTCAGGCGCAAGGATACCTTTAAACGATGAAAAAGAAAATCCGCTTGATTTTGCGCTGTGGAAAAAATCAAAACCGAATGAACCGCTCTGGGAAAGTCCATGGGGTCAAGGGAGACCGGGCTGGCACATTGAATGCTCCGCGATGAGCATGAAATTTCTCGGAGAGCAGATTGACATTCACGGCGGGGGGTCAGATTTGATATTTCCGCATCATGAAAACGAAATCGCCCAGAGTGAAAGTTTTACCGGAAAGAAATTTGTTAATTACTGGATTCATAACGGATTTGTTAATATTAATAACGAAAAAATGTCAAAATCCTTAAAAAATTATATAACTATCAGGGATTTACTTAAAGATTATGAGCCTGAAGTTATAAGAATATTTTTTATGTTTACGCACTACCGGTCTTTTATAGATTTCTCGCAGGGCGGGCTTGAAAGCGCAAAGCAGTCTCTAATAAGGCTTTACGAGGCCGTCGGTTTATATATCTCTATTAAAAGTAAAATTGCCGATAAAATTATTCAGATTATTAAAATTGACGGCGACGGTGTAAACGACGGTAGTCTAAATGACGGCGATAATATCGGCCGTGCTGATGGTGCTGAAAACAAAAACAGCGGTTATAAAAATTATAACTATAAAAGCAATATTAATATAAGAAATAATAATATAAACAATAATAAAGAAAGCGGCAAAAACGGTGAAATTAGCGATGCGTGCACTGGTTCCAATAATAATAAAGAAACAGAAAATATAGAAATAGATGATTATCTAAACGGTTTTTACAACGCCATGAATGATGATTTTAATACCGCCGGTGCACTGTCTGTTTTATTTAATCTCATTAGAAAAACAAATCAAATTATAAATAATTCATTGTCAAAAGGGTTTATTAACGATTATGAATTGGAATTTTTAGATAAATTTTATGATTTTATAAAAACTATACAAAATATTTTGGGAATATTAAAAAAAGAACCGCAAATATTTTTAGAAAAATATTTAAAAAATTTTGAAAATACAGAATTATCCGATGATGAAATTAAAAGTTATATCAATAAAAGAAATGACTTTAGAAAAAATAAAGATTATAAATCGGCAGACGAGATACGCAAAATGCTTCTTGATAAAAAAATAGTATTGGAAGATACAGGTTTTGAAACAAAATATAAAATAGAAAATAAATGAAAAGTAATAAAATTAAATTAAACAAGCTAATTTTTTAATTTTGGAGGCGTTTAGCTCTAAATTTATAATCCCGGGTTTATAATTATTTTATTATTAATTTTATAGATTTTTATAAGTTTGGAGCGCGAAAGAAATAAAATGAACATTAAGGAAATGATTGACGAATTTTTGGTATGCCCTAAATGCAAGGGTAAACTTGAAATGTCGGAAATAAATAAGGCAACGGCTGAGGGCAATACTTATAAATCTTCTATACTAATATGCAGAAACTGCGGCGTGTATTATCCTATCGAAGACGACATACCTGTTTTGCTGATTGACGAGGCAAAAACAACAGACGGTATTGAGTGAAAGATATCTTAAAATTAAATGCGTACAGACAATTATTTATTGCTTAAATTTAAACAGCTATTTGCTTTAGACGGCAATATAAAAAGCCGTTTTGCAAAAGTAAATTCTGATATTGCGGCATCGGGTATTAGAAATTCGGCTATATTTAAATTAAATAAAAACGAATATGATATTGACGGCAGCAATAAAAATATAGACGATAACGGCAATAATAAAATCAACGTTAAGAGGTTCTGGTTTTATGCCGAATCTATAGGAGAAGTAAAAATAGCGCTTTATTTATGCGATTTGATTAAAAGAAATATAAAGACGGTGCCCGTCTTTTTCATAAGTATTAAAACGGCTTCCGCATATAAGATATTGGAAAATTACAGCAGCCGCAGCCGCAATGTTCATAATAACGGCAGCAACTATAATGCTCATTACTGCAAAGATATTATATATTTTTTTAGTCCTGCTAATTTATCCAGTTATTTTTTTAACTCTTATGCGGCTTTAATTAAACCGGATTGTTTTATTTCAATAGAAAATAGTATAAATAGCAAGTACGCAGAAATTTTATATAATAACAACAATAACGTTAAAATTTATTTATTAGATTTAAATCTTAAAAAAGAAAAATTTTTAAAAAATTATAAATTATTAGATGCTCAAATTTTAAATAATATATATGTAAATATAACTGATGACGAAGATAAAATAAATCTTCAAAAGCATTTTGGCTGCATAAAATCAGCAGATAACTTATCTTTCGCGGAAGAACAAAGCTCTGCTCACGATTTTCGCAGCTGTACCGGCGCTGATAATGATAAAGATTTTAAGAAAGTTCTATCGCCGAAAGAAAAAATTAATATAGTAAAAATTTCTGATTTGCCGCTGAAAATTGCTTCATCTTTCAATAATTACTGCAATGAAAATGACGGCAAAAATGTTGAAGAAATTAAAGACATGAAAGAAATTGAAGAAGTTAGAGTAAATAGAGACATTAAAGAAGTTAAAAAAAATAAGCAGGAGGATACCGATAAAGATAAATATGATAAATATAAAGATGATACAGATAAAGATATAGCTCAAAACGCCGATAGTATAATTATCTCGTTTATATCGGTTCATAAAAAGGAAATTGTTTTTCTGCCGGGTATATTGCGGAGCGTCAATGAACATTTTTTAAAGAAAAATATTAAACTTAAATTTATCTTTGCTCCGAGAAATATTAAAACAGTTAGTCTGATAAAGAAAATAGCCGGAAAAAATAATTTTAAAGCGCTGTTGTACAAAAAAGACAATGCGGATATAAATATTTTCGTTAAAAAAATTTTTGCAAATAGCACGAAAAATATAAAAAACTCCGACAATGCCGATGAACCAGATAAACAAGACAAACAAGAAAAACAATATAAATATGATAAACATGATAAATTTGATGAACATGATAAATATAAAGACGCCGATATATTAATTATAGACGATTACGGGAAATTAGACGAAGTTTATGAGAATTCAGATATAATATATGTCGGAAAAAGTTTGTTTAAAGAGGAAAGCGGCGGTCATAACATTTTAGAGCCGATATTATATTCAAAAGCGGTGATTACAGGTCCGTATATAGATAATTTTAAAAATATAGCCGATGCCTATCTAAAAGCCGATGCCGTTAAAGTAATTGAAAAGGATTTTTTTCTGAATGATTTTATAAATTTTATAGAAAATGAAGCACAATGGAAAGATATGGGCAAAAAATCTCACGATATATTTAAGAAACAGAAAGAACAAATAACAAAAAATTTAAATTGTTTTGTAAACAATGAATTTATAAACGACTGAAAAATTGAGCGATATTTGTAAATACATCACGCCAATGTATAATTCTGCGATATTTATTAATATATAATGCTAATGTATAATTGTAATCGTACGCTTGTCCTTAACTAAAATAATTAAATAAATATAAATAAAACAAAATGTATTTCAATTTGCATTTACCTTTTTTCATATTAGGTTCAAGACTGATTATACTTGCTATTATTATCTTATTGCTATTGATTTATGTAAAGGTAAAATTGTTTAAAATTAAAATCCATTTTTCGGAACTCAACACTTATAAGGGACATAAAAATTTTTACGATTTAAACGGCATTATACATTTTCATTCAACATATTCCGACGGTTCCGGCAAGATTGAAAATTTGATTAAAATAGCAAAAAGACTTAAGGCAGATTTTTTGATTTCTTCCGACCATAATACGTTAAAGCCGAAATATGACGGTATTGAAGGGTATTATGAAAATTTGTTCTATTTTGCCGGAGAAGAAATTAATACCGAGTTTGGTCATTTTCTTGCGCTCGGAATTAAAGACGAAATTAAAAGGGGCAATTACAAGGATGTGCTTGCAGATATAAAAAAACAAAATGGCGTCGGCATTATCTGCCATCCGTATAACTGGTGGACTCCGTGGAAAAATTTTTCCGTTAAAGGCTATGCCGGAATTGAAATAATAAATCTGGATTCGCAGTGGAGAGGAATGAATCCCTTATATATCTTATTAGTTTTACTCACCTATAAAATTAATAGTTTCTATTCCCTGCATTTTTTAGCGCATAAACCTAAAAAAACATTGAAATTTTGGGACGGTGTTCAAAAGCATAATAAAATGATAACCGGTATAGCTTCTATAGATGCACATTCTAATGTCAAACTGAGCAAAAACATCAGAATGCATTTTCCAAAATATGAAGAACTTTTTAGCGTTGCAAGAACACATCTTCTGCTTGACAGAAAATTTTCAGGCAGAAATAATGACAGCGATATAAGAGCGGATAAAAATTTAATAGTAAAAGCTATAAAAAAAGGTTCGTGCTACTTTTCCTTCGATTTATTCGGAAAACCTGAGGGTTTTTATTTTGAAGCAGGAATTGCAGAAGAGAATAAAAAAGAAGAATATTTTACAAGCGGAGATATTATAAATTTAAAAAAAATAAAGAATAAAATACGGTGTATAAATTTTTATTCAGGAATAAATATAAATTATAAAAAGACTAATTATGAAATCATATTGTATAAAAACGGAAAGAAATTGCACACTGTAAAAAATAAAACGCTCGAGTATAAATATATTATTGATGATTTTAACGGCGGCAATAAACACAATAAACAAGGAGGAGCAAATTTTTATAGAGTTGAAATCGATATTGTAATACATGGATATAAAAAGATTACGTATCTTTATTCTAATAATGTTGAAATTTTTGGCGAATAAGTATATATTATATATTATTTAATTTATTTATTGTCTAATTATGTATTGTAAAATTACATTACTACGATACACAAAGCATTTCTTATTAATTATTTGATTTATATATTATTAAAATTACATTACTAAAATACACAAAATACTTCTTATTAAAATATGCATATACCTTTAACCGATATTGAAAAAATTGACAAGGAATTTGTATGGCATCCTTTTACCCAGATGCTTGACTGGGAAAAAGACGACAACATTGTTATAGAAAGAGGCGATGGTATATATCTTTATGATATTCACGGCAATAGGTATATAGACGGCGTTTCGTCGCTGTGGGTAAATATGCACGGTCATAACAATAAGGAATTAAACGACGCCATAAAAGAACAGGCAGATAAAATATCTCACAGCACTTTGCTGGGTTTAGCGAGTGTTCCGTCCGCTATTCTGGCTCAAAAACTAATTGAAATAGCGCCTACGAATCTGAAAAAAGTTTTTTATTCAGATTCAGGTTCGACATCGGTTGAAATTGCAATTAAGGTTGCGTTTCAATATTTCAGACAGAAAGGTCCAAAATATAAAAACAAGAAGAAATTTATCGCGGCGACATCGGCGTATCACGGTGATACTATCGGCAGCGTTTCCGTCGGCGGCATGGAGCTTTTTCATTCTATTTATAAACCTCTGCTTTTTGAAACATTAAGAATAACATATCCTTATTGTTATAGATGTCCGTTTAATTTAAAACATCCGGCATGCGAACTTTATTGCGCCAAAGAAGCAGAAAAAATAATAAGCTATTATGCAGACCAGAGCGCTGCAGTTATAATAGAGCCGATGGTGCAGGGTGCAGCCGGCATGATAACTATGCCGGCGGGGTATATGAAAAAAATTGAAAAAGCGTGCAAAGACAATGAAGTGCTGCTCATCGTAGATGAAGTTGCGACAGGTTTCGGCAGGACGGGGAAAATGTTTGCGTGTGAACATGAAGATATTAATCCGGATGCAATGTGCCTTGCAAAAGGTATAACAGGAGGTTATCTGCCTCTGGCGGCGACTCTTTTTTCGAAAGAAATTTATGAAGGATTTATTGCAAATTTTGAAGATAATAAAACCTTCTTTCACGGGCATACATATACGGGCAATCAGCTTGCCTCGGCTTCTGCAATAAAATCTTTAGAATTATTTAAAAAAAATAATATAATTAATGCAAATGTTCCGAAAGTTGAATATTTTTCAAAAAAACTTAAAGAATTCGGCGGTCTTGAGCATGTCGGAGAAGTCAGAACAATAGGTCTCATGGCCGGTATAGAGCTTGTTTCGGATAAAAAGTCTAAAGAATCTTATCCCCAAAAAGATAAAATAGGTCATAGGGTCATATTAAAAGCAAGAGAAAGAGGCGTTATAATAAGACCGTTAGGCGACGTCATCGTTGTCTTACCGCCGCTTGTAATAGAAAAAAACGAAATAGACCAACTTTTAGGTGTTGTTTACGATTCTATTAAATCGGTCACGCAGCAGTAATGAAGTTATATTATATATTTTTACAGTCAAGTCTTATATAAATTACCAATGAGGCATATTGTAAGCGATAGTATAATATAATAGTTTAACAGCATAATTATAATAACTTAACTATATAATAATTTAGGTGCTTAATTGCTTAACAGCTTCATAATTCGGTCAATTATCGCAACTAAATATAAAAAGAAACCGTTAATGTGAATTCAGGCATATTAAAATTTTTTTCATCTCTCATAGCTATAGCAATTTCGTTCGGGTATGCGGGCATTATATTTTTAATGATTTTAGAGAGCTGCGCCGTACCGATTTCTTCGGAAATTGTGCTTGGTACTGCCGGTTTTCTTTCAGGAGAGGGAAAATTTAATTTCTATTTAATAATTATTGCCGCCACCGCCGGAACGTTTATAGGTTCTTCGCTGCTTTATCTTATCGGCGCAAAGGGCGGGAGGATTTTTTTAGAAAAATACGGAAAATATCTGCTTATTAGCAAAAAGGATATTGACAGAGTACAAAAATGGTTTTTGAAATACGGAAGTTTTGCCGTACTGATAGGTATAATGCTTCCGGTAATAAAAACATATATTGGTTTTCCGCCTGGGACTGCTCTTATGAGTTATAAAAAATTCGCCGTTTTTATAATTATCGGTTCTGCTATCTATAATACAATTGTTGTTTATCTCGGTTTAAAACTCGGACAAGATATAAATTTAATAATGCCTTATTTTCATAAATTAGGGCTGGCTGCGGTTATTGCAGTGTTTATTCTGTTTGCAGTTTATATTTATATACACGTAAAAAGAGCTTTTGCCAGATAAAAATAGCCTGACCGAAAATATTAGCTATACACAGTCATCTTGTCATTGGCACAGGCTCCGGTACAGGCAACTTGCAGCTATGGGCTCAACAGCTAAATAATTTTATAGCTATACAATATATTTAATATATATATTGATTTTATATTGTATTCTACATTGTATATAGTAAATAATAATGGACAATGCAGACGTTCAAACTAATATTCATGCTGCCGCAACCGGAAGATTTGCTGCAGCTGAAGAAATAATCCAAAATTTTTATTGCGAGCCGTATGATGAATTATACAAATTGCACAACGGTGATAAAACCGCCACACCATACGATTCTTGTCATAATTATCCCTCTCATTTATCAAAGTTATCTAGTGTAAATAATCAATTTAATAATAAGAAGCGTGAGTCATACAAAAATACGTACAATACTAATGTTCGTCTCTTTCCTTTAAAAAACAGAGCAAAAAAATTCGGTTTGAGAAATTTATTGCTATACGCTTTTTTAGCTTTTGTTTTAATTTTACTGCTTATGCCTTTTCAACGTATTAACGTTATAAATTTCCCTTTTTTTATATTTAAAGACTTTATCGTTATTCTGCTGTTGTCAGTTTTTCTTATATATAAAAACCAAAAAGATAGATATAAAACAAACAAAAATAAAAACAGAAACAAGGTTCCGTATTGCGTAAATAATCAACTTATTTACAGCACTGACGCTCTTTCCGATTATGCAGAAGATTATACAGAAATTAATTACTTCAGATTAGGTATCTTAGATGCCGATAATTATTATAATAGCTATAGCGCATATAATAATTATAATCACAATAATAATAACGATAATTATAACGACAAAAATAAAAACAGGTTAATTATAGGAATAGATAGAAAAAAAAGATTTGAACATATTATGATAGTATCGCCTACAGGGGGCGGCAAAACTTCAAAATATATAATACCGTCCATAATAAAAGATGCCTGCTTTAAAAATACATGCGTTTACGCTATAGATATAGACGGACCGTATTTATATAACGCGGTGAAAGACAGCTGGCTTGCCAATAATAAAAAAATAGTACATTTCGACCCGTATAATGCCGGCTCTGTACATTTTAATCCGCTTATAGAAAGATGCGGCGATGAAAATAATTTTTATAGCAATGAAATCAGACCTGTAAGCGATGACAAACTTTATGAACTTTCGTCTATGATTTTTTATGCCGACAACAATGAATTGAAAGGAGGGGATATTCAGGCGCATAAATATTATTCCAAAAGAAGCGCCGATATTCTTTATGCTTGTTTTTTGTATCTTAAATGCAAATACGACATTAAATATTTTAATCTAATTACGGCAAAAAAATTTTTTGAAAAAGGATTCAGTTTTATAGAAAAAGAAATAAAATCTTATGACGGAAATAACAGTAAAAAAATAAAAGAAGTGTTTAATAATTTTTTTGAAATACCTTCTTACGAACGGGCAAAAATTATTACAGATATTTTGAACGGACTTGATTTTATAAAAAACGCAAATGTCGAAAATGCTTTTAAAACAACAGATAAAATTCTGTCAAGCGGTAATTTTTTAACTATAAAAGATTTGTTTAACAAAAATAATGATACACTGCTGATTGTTTCGGTTCCTAAGGAAAAAATAAATTCAGGCGGTTCAAGGCTAATTTCAATTATTACCGATATGGTGATTAAAGAAATATATGAAAACCGAAGAGAGGTTTTAAAGAGAGACGTTTTAAAGAATGAAGTTTTAAAGAATAATTCAGCCTCGAACGGCAATACGGCGGACAATGAGACAGGCAAAAAAGTAAATATTAAAGCTGGGATTAACTCAGGCGAAAAAGCTGAAAATAATTATAACGATTTTATATATAAAGATATTTTTATATATTTAGATGAGTTTCCGGTCTTAAATATAAATAATTTTGATATAGAACTTGCAAATTTAAGAAAAACAGGTACCGGAGTCTGCATCAGTTTACAGGATATTTCTTTTCTAAAAAATAAATACGGCGATATTTCGCTTATAGATTCAAATATCGGAACGCATATTATAATGGGTAACGCCGGTATTGATACTGCAAAAAGATATTCTGAAAGAATGGGGCAGAAATATGTAATTCATACTGAAAAATTCGGTACGGTTTCCGGCGGAAATTTTACAAACGGCATAGACGGTATAAATATAAATGCTATTGCCGGTAAAAGCCGGAATAATAATAATATCGGCAATAATTCTTTCGGCAAATATGACGGTATAAACGAAAGCGGAAACCCGTGCAGCGGCGGTCGGTACGGCGGCAGTATTTACAATAAAAAAATTGATAATATTTTAACCGCGGTCGGATTAAACAACAGAAGGGAAACACCTGTTGCTTCAGGATTATTTCCGTTAATGAATGCCGATGAAATCAAAAATATGGATATAAATGATGTTTTAATCTATTCAAAATTTACAAGACCGTTTATTTTATCTTTGAGTTGACGGCAGTGCGGAAGCGGAGCGGCATTATTCCGGTTTTGCGGTGATATTGAAATAGATATTGGAAAAGTTTGAATAACATTATTATTTCTTTATTGTTTCTTTCAGCTTTTCAGCTTTATAGCTTGAAGCATGGATTTTGCCAGATTTTTATAAAACTGGGAACTGCTGTTTTTTTTCAATATTTCGTAATATTTAAGAGCATTTTTATAATTTTTGTTTTTTAGATAAATATATCCTATCTGGGATAGTTCATATTGAAAATGTTTTCCCGCAGGCTGCATTTTATAGGCTTTTGTAAAATAACGCAGGGCATTATCAAATTGTTTTAATTTATAGTACATTATTCCTGAATGATAATAGCCGGAGTTTATCACGGCAGGCTCTTTTTTTGCAAAACTGTTGCTGAGCAGAAGACTGAAATAATGCAGCGATTTATCTGTCGAACCGCTGTTGTAGCAGCTCATAGCTAACCGGTATAATGTTTTAACGTATTCTTTTCCTTTGAGTCTGTTTAAATTTTTATTAAGAAGTTTCAGCATGTTTTTTTTAAGACCCAATCTTTTATTATCCTGAATTTTAAGATTTAAGACCTTATTGAACAGGACTTTATTTTTAATTAGAGGCAATTTAATTTTATTTGCTAATTTCAATGAATGTTTATAATTTTTTGTCATATAATAAATATCGGCTAAATAATATAACGAATTAATATTCTTATTTCTGTTGTAATATTTATTTGCATAATGTATCGCCTGTTTTGCATTTCCTTTTTTAAAGTATATTTTGGAAAGCATATAATATATATCTGAATTTACATTATGTTTTCCGAGCAAAAAAGATTTGTGTTTATACATTTTCAATGATTTGTTATAGCGGTGTTTTAAGAAATTATTTTTCATTACCTTATATAATAATTTTGAAGCTATTTTCTGATATTTTTTTTTGTTTCTTAGACTATTCTGAAAATTAAATAGTATTCTGCTTATATAATTAAAACTTTTATTATAATTATTTAACATCAAATAATATTTAGATAAATATTTAAGGGCAGACAGTTGAATAGAAGGGTAGTCTATATTTTCGCTTTCAAAAACAACTAATTTCAAACCAGTCTGTATAATATTTGTTTTGTTTTCTCCAATTAAAGATTCTCCGTATTTCAGCATTGACATATTATAATAATAGTTCTTGCCGCAATATTTTAAATTAACCCTGAAATCTTTGGATGCAAACGCATATTGTTTACGTTTTAAAAATATTAATCCTTCAAAATAATTTTTATAGCACGTATCTTTTTTATACGGTTTAAAAAGATGTTTAATATTTAAAACCAAAAGAGCCTTCTTAAAGTCAGATTTAGTATTAATAAGGTAGTTCAGGTATATTTTATTGAAATTATTGCCTCTTGTTAATAAGAAAGCGTTTTTACTTAAAATGCGGCGTAATTTCTTATTATTTAATATTTTAGCGGCATTTTTAATATTGCCGGATTCTTCATATGATTCCCCAAGGTAAATCAAAGATTTTAGGTGAAGCCTTTTCATATAGTTTAATCTTGTGCCAGCTCTTATTTTTTCTTCGGTCTTTTTTACAAGAAATTTAAAATCTCTCACTGAACGTCTTTTATTTTTAAGATTAAAGTCGCATTTTGCCATAAAATAAACCACGGAATATATCTTTGCATAATCAGGTTCTTTGAAAATAATATGCTGAAAATAGGGTTTAGCTACTAAAAAATCGTTGTTAAGGAAGTAAATTTTTCCCAGCAGGAAATATACTTTTGCGTCATTTAATTTGTTTAACGAATAATTATTCAGAATAAATTTCAATAGGCGGCATGATTTACCGTATTGTTTAGATTTGTAATAATTGTAGGCTTTTTTATAAAGAGCGGCAGCCTTATTTTGCGAAGCGGCGGCAACAGAGGTGCTGTTTGACGCAATGACGCCGCTGTTTGCGCTAAATGCCGGCTGTACGGACGTAAAAGTCAGCATATATAAAAATACAATGAAGATTATTAAAATAAAAACGGATTTTCTTAATACAGCTGCAATAGACAAAATAGACAATGGAGATTTTACGCGAATATATTCCATATTAATCTTTAATTCTGCTTTAAATATCAATTTAAGCATTAATATTTTAAATATCAGTATATAAAATAATTTAATTCTTGTCTTAATTCTGTCCATTATTTGCCGCCGTACCTTTTTATTTTCTCTATAAGCGTGGTTCTATTTATACCTAAAAGTTTTGCCGCTTTATCTTTTACGCCGTTTGAAATTTCCAGAGCCTGCTTTATAAGCTGTAATTCAAACCGTTCAACCTCATTTTTTAAATTTATTGTATTTTTATTTAAATCATAACTGTTGAGCATATCCGCATTTATTAGATTTTTATTTAGGACAGATTTATTTAAACCGGAATTGTTTTTCGTATTTTTATTTGAATTAATATCATGATATATTTCATTAGTTTCATTAGATTTTTTATCGGTGTTTATAACATTTTCACCTGAATCAATATCGTATATTTCTTTAGGAGCATTATAATTTTTATCATTAGCGATTATACCGGTATCTGCAGCTGTATAGTCTTTATATATTTTATTTATATCGGAGTTTTTAAAATACTTATCCGGTATTTCATCTTCGGAAATTACGCCGTTTTCATTTAAAACTACAAGCATTTCCATGATATTTTCTAATTCCCTGATATTGCCAAACCAGTCATAACTGAGAAGAATTTTAACGGCATTTTCAGATATGCCGAAGACTTTATTGTTTTTGACAACGGCAAACTTTTTCAAAAAATGGTATATTAATAAAATTATATCAGATTTTCTTTCTCTTAAAGGTAAAATATGTATAGGTATTACATTAATTCTATAAAATAAGTCTTCCCTGAACAAATTTTTTGCTATAAGTTCTTCTAAGTTTTTATTTGTAGCAGTAATAATTCGGCAATCTACTTTAACCGGTTTTATTGAGCCGACCGGCTCAATTTCATGTTCCTGTATCACTCTCAAAAGTTTTACCTGAAGACTAAAATTCATATCGCCT
>JAKAFU010000032.1 GCA_021825865.1 bacterium | reverse complement strand
ACCTTGGCGTAAATCAAATAATAAGCGCTATAGAATCTCAAAGCGTTGCAATGCCTACCGGTAATTTAAAAACTAATACAAAAACATATTTTACATATTTAAAAGGCAGACTTCACACTTCAAAAGCTTTTAATAATATGGTCATAAACAACGTGGGGGGTGTTCCGGTAAAATTTTCCCAGATTGGACTTGCAAAAAATTATGAAGCTCCGGCTACTTCCATAACTACTTTCGACGGAAAACCGGCAGTCGGTTTGGGTATAACCATTAAAACACACGCAAATGCCGTAAAAGTAGCAGGCGAGTCTATTAAGTATTTAAATAAAATAAAATATTCATTTCCTCCCGGCATCCATGCCTCAATTGCATATAACAGCGCAACATATATTAAGAGGTCTATATCTTCTGTTGAATTTGATATTGTATGGGGCGCTCTTCTTACGGTTTTAATCGTATTTTTTTTCTTGAAAGATATAAGAACTACACTAATCGCTGCAACTTCATTGCCTGCTGCAGTAATTTCTACTTTTGGATTTATGCATTTGATGGGTTTTGCTTTAAACAATATGACTATGTTGGGTCTGTCTCTTTCCGTAGGACTTTTAATAGACGATGCTATAGTTGTCATTGAAAATATATTCAGGCATGTGGAAAACGGCGAAGAAAGGGTTGCAGCATCCATGAACTCAATGAGTGAAATAGGAATCGCTATTTTAGCAACTACGCTGTCTATCGTTGCCGTGTTTGTTCCTGTCGCTTTTATGCCCGGCATGATAGGTAAATTCTTTTATGAATTTGGTTTAACGGTTGCTTTTGCCGTACTTGTCTCATTATTTGTATCTTTTACCCTTACGCCTATGCTTGCTTCAAAATTTGTAGTGCATAAAAAGAAACACGGAACTATTTTTACGATCCTTGAGAATATGATGCGCAGGGTCACCGTTATATACAAAAGCATGATAGGATGGAGTTTAAACCACCGGTTAATTGTAGTATTATCCGCAATTTTAATATTTATAGGCTCTTTGTATATGACTAAATATATCGGCAAAGAGATGATGCCTCCGTCTAATTCAGGAAATTTTCTTGTCTATTTTCAAGCGCCTGAAGGAACAAGTGTCAGGGTTATGAGAAAATATTCTGCGAAACTTTATAAGGTAGTTGAAAAGACCCCTTTCCTTAAAAGTATTTTTATGGCAACAGGTTTTGGCGCAAACGGTTCAAGATATAAGGGGATGTTCTTTGTTGCCATTAAAAGTAATAGAAATCTAAATCAGCAGCAGGTAATGGGAATTTTAAGAAAAAAATTAACCGTTGTGCCAGGCGTCATTACACAGGTTATGGATATGCCGACAGTAGGCGGCGCTTCCCAGAATGTTGCGCCTCTGCAAGTTATAATTATGGGTCCAAGTTTGAGCAAGATAACAGCGTATTCTGAACAATTAATGCATAAATTAAAAAAAACTCCGGGACTTATAGACGTAACTTCAAATATGCAATTTCATCAGCCGGAGCTTTTAATACATGTAAGAAGAAACATAGCCGGTTCTCTCGGTGTGAGCGTTGCTTCTATAGGGGAAAGCATAGATGCGTTAATAGGCGGCGATATAAATATTTTTAAAAATTATAACTTTGTTTACGAAAATCATATATATAATCAGCAGATAAGATTATTCAGAAATGAAAGGAATGAACCAGGCGATATTAAAAATATATATGTTTCGAATAATGCCGGTAAACTTATACCGTTAAGAGATCTTGTAACCATAAAAAAAACTATAGGTCCTCAGGTAATAAACAGAAGGGATTTAGAAAATGCCGTCACTGTTTATGCTAATATGGCAAACCATGTACCGTTGGGCTTTGGAATAAAAAAAGCGACAGAATATCTTAGTAGAATAATTCCTAAAAAATCTTTATATACCTATGAATTTTCAGGTATGGCTTCTAAGATGAAACAATCTTTCTCTTCTATGGGCGGAGCACTGCTGCTTGCTTTAATAATTGTCTATATGATACTGGCATCTTTGTTTGACAGTTTTGTCGACCCTTTGGTTATTATGCTTTCCGTTCCATTAGCATTAGTCGGCGCTATAGGAGCTTTGTTTTTAGCGCATAGAAATTTAAGCGTTATTGCGCTTATAGGAATAATACTGCTGCTCGGTCTTGTCGTAAAAAATGCCATATTATTAGTAGATTATACAATTATTTTAATTAGAGAACGTAATTATAAAAGAAACGATGCAATAATTGAAGCAGGAAGCGTCAGACTGCGTCCTATTTTAATGACCACAATGGCTATGGTTTTCGGTATGCTGCCTATAGCGCTCGGCACAGGAGTAGGCGCTTCTTCAAGAGCTCCTATGGGTATAGATGTTATAGGCGGACTTTTGACTTCTATGTTTCTGACATTGATAGTCGTACCTGTTGTTTATTCTCTTGTTGATGATTTAAAGAAAAAAGCTAGACGAAAATAAATAATTTTTAAAGATTTTTAAATTTTATCCCCTCCTTCTTTAGGGGGACAGATTTAAATCTGTCCCCCTAAAATTTAAAGAGTTATTCACAAAACAATAATAAATTTGGAATTTTATGGCAATTTTTATATAACAACGGTAAATTATTTTGTAATTTAAATTAGAATGGTTGACGCATCTCATAAAAATTATAAATGGATAATTCTTGCCTTAGTTGTAGTATCCTCGTTTATGGCCATTCTTGACGTGAATATTGTTACGGTGGGAATGCCTAAAATCATGTCTCATTTCGGCGTTGACATAACTGATGTTGAATGGGTCATGATTGCCTATACTATAACCTATTCTATCGTTATTTTGCCTATGAGTTTTATTCGAAGAAAATATGGAATAAAATATCCTTTTATGTTTTCAATATTGCTCTTTACGATAGGTTCCGCGTTATGCGGAATTTCTCCTTCGTTTACAGATTTGATTATTTTTCGTGTAATGCAGGCAGTTGGCGGTGCAGGGCTTACTCCTACAGGGTTAAATCTTATAGCCGAAGTTTTCCCGCCTTCGGAAAGAGGGGAGGCAATGGGCATATGGTCGATAGGCGCAATGGTTGCACCTGCGGTAGGTCCTTTTCTTGGCGGCTATATTGTAGATTATGTAAATTGGAGATGGATTTTTTATGTTAATGTTCCTATAGGCATTATTGCATTGTCCGGCACAGCCATTATTCTAGCATATGATAAACCTGTGATAGCATATAATAAAAAATTTGATTATGTAGGCTTTGCTTTTATTTCTTTATGTATGGGGTTATTGCTTTATGCTTTGAACGAAGGTCAGACATTCGGCTGGCATTCTCCTGTAATAGTACAGTCTGAACTTATAAGCGGAATTACCTTTGTCTGCTTTCTTATAAATGAAATTTTTGTATCGACCCCGTTAATAAATTTAGAAATTTTTTCAAATTATAATTTTATTATATCTACTTTAGTAAATATGGTTAGAGCTATAGGCATTTTTGGAGCAATGTTTATTCTCCCGCTTTTTCTTGAAAATATTCTCGGCTATAATGCGATGCGCGCGGGTATATTGATGGCTCCTACCGCTATTTCTGTTGCTTTTGTTTCTTTCTTTTCAGGGAGAATAACTGACAGAATCGGTCCAAGATATCCTTTGGTAATTGGATTGCTGATTGTGGCGTATTCCATGTTTTTATTTAATAATCTGTCGCTTAATACAAGTATGTATGCTATAATTATTAATCAAGTAATTAGAGGTATAGGAATAGGTCTGCTCAACGCGCCGGTTATGAGTGCTGCATTAAATTCCGTTAAAAAAGAACTTATTCCTGAAGCTTCCAGTCTTATCCCTGCAACATTGCAGATAGGAGCTTCTTTCGGTATTGCATTCATAGGGAATGAATTGGAAGTAAGGCAGGTTTATCACTTAAATCAATATGCAAGGGACATTAATTATAACTCCCCGATTTATCATAATATGATTAATCTTTTGCAGAGCGATATTATAAACAAGGCTTCGTCTTATTTAAGATTTGGAGCAGCATTTCCGTCAAACAAATTAGCTTTTTTTGATTATTTGATTCAAATGTTTGCTTCTATTGCTTCTTACGGCGATGCATTTGCAATTTTAGGGTATATTACATTAGGCGGGGCTTTAATAGCCATTTTCATTAAGAATAAGACTACTTAGTAAATTGAATTCATATTATACTTAAATTATGGAAAATTATTATAATAATTTTAATAGTGATAAAATAATATATTCTGTATCCGAATTGACGCTTTTAATTAAAGAAACAGTAGAAACTAAATTTTATTCAATATGGATTAAAGGTGAAATTTCAGGGTTTAAGAGCACTTATGCCTCCGGATATTATTTCGATTTAAAGGATAGCAAAGCAAAAATATCGTCTATAATTTTTAAATATGATATTCAAAGATTAAACTTTAAAATTAAAGAAGGGATGTCCGTTATTGCGTTCGGGAGAATTAATCTGTACGAACCGAGGGGAACTTATAGTTTTATTATATCCGACATTGAACCGGAAGGGTACGGCAAACTTGCATTAGCCTTTGAACAATTAAAAGAAAAGTTACAGAATGAGGGCCTTTTTGACAAAGAACATAAGAGAAATATTCCTTTTCTTCCTCATACTATAGGAATAGTCACCTCTAAAAGCGGTGCCGTGCTGCACGATATCGTCAAAATTATAAGAAGGAGATTTGATAATATTCATCTGATTTTTGTAAATGCGTCTGTTCAGGGAATCAATAGCTCATCCGAAATAGCAAATGCTATAAAATTACTGAACTATTACAGTAAAAATGAACATAAAATAGATATTTTAATAGTAGGCAGAGGCGGCGGTTCATTGGAAGATTTATGGTCTTTTAATGAAGAAAAAACTGCATATGCCATTTATAATTCAGATATTCCGGTTATCAGCGCAGTCGGACATGAAACTGATTTTACTATTGCCGATTTTGTAGCAGATGTGAGAGCTTCTACGCCTTCTAATGCGGCTGAGATTGCCGTCCCTGTAAAACTGGATTTGTTAAGCATAATAAAAAAATTTAACGAAAGATTAAAATCGGCAGCTTTAAATACAATCAAAAATAAAAGTAATACTATAAAATATTTGCATAGCAGGCAATACAACAAAAATCCTAAAAAACTGATTGAAGAGAGGTTTATCTTAATAGACGATGTTATAAATGACCTGTTGAATGCAGAAAAAATAATTCTAAATAATTATAAACTTAGGGTAAATTCGCTAAATAAAAGGCTTGAACTAAGACATCCGGCTCATATTTTAAAAGATAAATATTTAAGATTTAAAGAAATACAAACCCGGTTTAAATTGCGTCATCCTGGTAAGATTATTAAAGATTATAAAATTATAATTGAAAAAAATAATAAAATATTAAATGACGCTATGTCTAAAAAAATATTAGACTTCAGGTCAATCACAGACGGTACGGATTTAAATAATAACAAAGCGATAAAAAATAAAATATTTACCGATAGAAACAGTTTGCAATTGTCGTATAATACATTGCAGTCAATAAGCCCTTATTCAGTTTTAAAGAGAGGCTACAGCATAGCTCTCAGTGAAACTGATAAAATTATTTCTTCAATTACGGATGTAAATATAAATGATAAGATTAAAATAATAATGAACGATGGTTTAATTAATTCAACCGTTATAAGTAAAGATAGTACAATAAATAAAATTAGCCAATAATTAAATTAACAATAATAAATCATAATAAATATTTTACTTACTGTAATCTCGCATGTTTCTTTTTTATTAAATGTATTGCGGATTTTTTAAGTGAAATTGATACTGATTTGCCTACTGATAAATTCATTATTTCATAGGCATGAAACGGCAGTAAAACTTTAAATTGAATATTGTCTGTCAGATTTTCGGAAGTATCTATTAAAATATCCATCATACGCGATGTAAAAACCGCAGACGTTATTTTTCCTCTGAAATGATTTTCTTTTACCGCTTTAGAAGGGGTTCTGTCTTCTCTTAGAATTATTATATCTTCAGGTCTTATGACAAAATATACATTTTCATTTTCTTCAAATTCCTGCTGATAGTAGCTTTCAATATATTGCTCATTATTTAAGCCGTTATTTTTAAAATAAATCATTATATTATTATTTTCTTTATCTATCGCGGCGATTTTTCCTTCGAATATATTTTCCGTGCCAAGCAGATAAGCGGTGTCCATTGTTGACGGTTTTTTTAGAATATCTTCCGGATTTCCGGAATCCTGAATAACTCCATTATTTAAAATAAACATAGTATCTGAAAGATTCATTACGTCTTCAATGTCGTGTGTTACTAAAAGTATTGTTATTTTAAGTTCCTTTTGAATATTTTTAATTAAACTTCTTACTTTTGTTTTAGAAATAATATCTAAATTAGAAAACGGTTCATCCATCAGTATAATTTCAGGGTTAGTAACAAGAGCGCGGGCTAAACTGATTCTTTGCGATTGCCCCATGCTTATTTCATTGGGATACCTTTTTTCTAATCCTGATATGCCTAAAATATCCATAATATTTAAAACTGTTTTTTTAATTGATTTTTCGTTATGTTTGTCTAGAGATAATTTTGCAATATTTTTATTTAATTTTAGCCCGAAAGCAATATTGTTCATTATATCCATATTTGGAAATAAAAGCGGTTCGTCCATTACAAGAGAAATAGAACGCTCATAGGGTTCCATTTTATTAATGTTATTCCCTTTTAAAACAATATCTCCGGAATCTTGCTTTATTAAACCGCAAATTATAGATAGTAAAGTGCTTTTGCCCTCTCCTGAATAGCCGAATATTGACGATATCTCGCCTTTTTTGACTGTCAAAGTTATATCTTTAAGTACTTTTTTATGCTTAAAAGATTTATTTATATTCTTAATTTCTAAAAAATTCATATTGTTTATGTTGACTTTTTTGTTTTATAATAAAAGAATTTAAAAATACCGAGGGATATAAAAGATATGAGCATTAATACAGCTGAAATTGCAATCGCCGCAGGATAATTTCCATAGCTTGTTTTGACAAAAACTTCTATAGGAGCTGTTTCCGTCAGGTTTGGAATTACTCCGGATACCATTTGGGTAGCGGCATATTCGCCCATAGACCGTGACCAGCTCATTGCCATCCCTGCCAATAATCCGTTTAATGAAAGGGGGAGTATTATTTTATATAATATTTCAAAAGATGAAGCTCCTAATGTTTTACTTAAATTAATCATTTTTCTGTTAATTGAATCAAATGATTCCTTTAAAATATTAACAAAAAAAGGAAATGAAATTATAAGCTGCACAAGGATTATACCTTGAGGAGTAAAAACAAATTTTATTCCGTGAGATATAAAAAATTTTCCTATGGGGTTTAGCGGACCCATTGTTATCAAAACAGCAAAGCCTATTACAAGAGGAGACGTAGTAAGAGGAAGAGTACTGATTAAATCCAGCAAAAAAGAAATCTTATTTTTTTTAAAAGATAATATATAGCTTAACGGTATCCCTATGAATAAATTTATCAGGACTACTATTGAGGATATTTTAAAACTTAAAAAAATAGCGTTCCAGAGATGAAGATTTAATATTTCCGACAAAAATAATTTCAAAGATGTTTGAAAAAATATTCCAGCCAAAAGCAGAGATAGGCTTATAAAGAAAGCAAAACCTATAAAAAAAACTATAATATCGAATGTTTTATTATTTCTTATGAATAATTTTTTGAAATTTTGCATTTAATAATTTAAATATAACTTATTGAAATTGTTTTTCATTTAAATTTATATTTTTTTAAAGAAGATTTTATATTTTAAAAATAAACGATATAAAAGAGACGGTATAAAATAAAAAAAATAGCTATCGCATTATAATTATATGCGGCATATGTTTGGATAAAATATTGCCTGCACATCAATAATGCGATAGTTATTATATAATATGAATTTTTAAATATCTAATATTTTTTTTATTATCTTATTGCACGGGCGTGAAACCCCAGTGTTTCAATATCTTCTTTCCTCTATGCGAAAATAAAAGTTTCTCGAACTCAGCGTCTAACCTTTTATGTTTTGATTGATTAAGTATTGAGACAGTGAATTTTGCACGTGTATTGTATTTGGGTTGAATTTTTATGATATTTATTTTAGCGCCCGTTTTTTTAAGTTCCAGCAGTTGAGATGTATATAATATTCCTAAATCTGTATTTCCGGAAGCCAAAATAGGCATAACAAGAGCTGCGTCCAATAGATGGTCGGCATGTCCGGTTATTATTCTGAAAGCGCCGGGATATTTTTTATTAATCTTTCTGAACATTGCCCATGTATAATCCCCTGCTGGGTCGCTGTGAGGGCTGGATGTTGTCAGCGATACATTTTTATCCATTAATTTCTGAATCAGGTTGGATGCTGTAACATGAGCAGGATTGCTTATGGGTGTAGCAGCAGCGAGATAGTCGTAAGCAAATATTTTATACGAGTTTAAAAATCCTTTTTTTTCGAGCTGTCTCTGGAATTTTCCATTGGCAGATAAGAACATATCGGCAGGAGCGCCTTCTTCAATATCTCCCTTCAATACCCCTGCTCCCAGAAAGTTATAATATATAATAACGCCGGGATGTTCTTTTTTGAAAATTTTTCCTATTTCCATTATAGGCTTGGGAAGCGCGTCTGCTGCAAGTATTCTCAAAGTTGCTGCTTCAGCTTTGGCGTTGCTTAAATTAAACGAAATAAATGCGAATAAAAATAAAAGTAACGCAAATGTAAAAAGCTTTTTTTTGTTCATTTTTTTACCCTCTTTTTTAATTAATGTTTGTTTGTTTAATTAATGTTTTATTTATTGATGTATGTACTTATATTTATTTTTGCCGCATTATATTTATTAATTATTTGATTGCGGTTTATATAATTATATATAGTTTTATACATAATTATAATGCTAAATTATCTGCTGCCAATCTGCAGTTATTTAAATATAATTCAAGATATTTATTTTTATTAAAAAGTTCTTATGAGCATAAAATTAATAGTGTTTTGTACTCTTTTCCCATCTCCGAAAACTCTGTGATTTGTAATTTGATTCTCAAGTTCAACCCTAAATTGAGCATGCTTAAAAATATTCATAGCGGGTCTGAAACCAAGCGTAAGCGTAGAATCGAAATAATTAAACGATTCTCCCGGCGTGCTCGCGGACTCCCACATACCGTTTGGGTCCCATACCCTTACTTCCCTTACGGTTTGTGAAAATCTGCCTATTTTTAATAAATCATAATGATGTATATAAAAGGCAAGCCCTGAAAAGTGCGATCTGCCGTATGTTGAATTTGATGTCGGAATTAGCGCTGTGTTAGGCGATGCAGCATTATTTATATTGATATTATTATTTTGAACAATAGATTTGTTAATTCCTCCGTTAATTCCCATTTCATAATCCAGAACAAAATCTAAACAATGTAACGTTTTATATTCCGCATCCATATAATTATAAAAATATTTATTTAAATTATCAGGTATTATATTATTATTATATATAAGAAAATTTTCCGCTCCGTAAACCATGCCCTCATGAAAATTTATTATCTTTAACGGTTTATACGAAATATAAAATTCGTAAGTGGGATAGCTGTTTATCGGCAGCATTGACTGATAAACATAAGAAACCTCAAAAAATGTTTTTAATTTTTTAGGTATAATCGGGTAACTGAGCGCTATTCCGGTTAGCGAGCCCGGTTCCACAGAGTCGATAATAGAATATGTATTTTCCCAGTTTTTTGACAAATTGTGCGATTCAAAGCCTATAGGCGAATTATGCATACCTATATCGACTTTCAGACCGTTTCCGACGGGTATGCCGAATGATACATACAGATTTCTGAAACCGTAAAGAGGTCTTTTGTATGCCGGTTCCATATAATACGAAAGATTACCCATATAGGATTCAGGATGCTGAATACTTTCGCCTGTATCTAATGTAGCCGTGAAACCTAAGCCAAAATTATTTCTTCCATCCGAAAACGGATTTTTAGATAATGTTATATCTAATTCGTTTATTGTGAAACCGTTAGCTTTAAAATCATCGTTATAATTTCCGTTATAATTTCCATGAGGATATTCTGAATTAGCAACGGGGTCTGCAAAATTATATGTATAAGATGTCGCAAATACGCCTGAGAGTTTAATTTGCGATAAAAAATTATTTTTTTTGCTGCATGAAGACGCATAAGTTATGTGAGGTATATTAAATAATACAACAGACATAATTTGCATAACTGCAAAGAAAACAATTAAAAATTTTAAAGAGCAGCATCGTTGTTTCTTTTCCATTTTAATTTCACACTCCATTGTGTTTTGTTTAATTAACTTTGATTAATTTTAAAAATTGCAAATAAAAATTTCTCAATAAATTATTTATCGTTATATCAATAAAGATATAACGATAAATAAAAAAAATGCAAATTTGCCGCCAGAGCAGTCGGTATTTATTATTATAAAAAATAAACCGCAATAATTATTGTTATGACTATTATGATATAACGAAAAATAAAAGTCAATAAAATTATTTTAAATATCTATTAATGTTGTTATTTTGAACATTTAGCGATTTTGCAAATATCGTTTTACCTTTTTTTGTTGCGATGAAATATAAATAATTTGTCTTTAGCGGATGCATTGACGCCGTTATTGCCGCAATATTCGGATTTGCAATAGGCGTCGGAGGAAGTCCGTAATTCAAATAAGTATTATACGGTGATTGCGTCTTTAGATATTTTAAGTGCATGCTGAAATAAAATTTAATAAATCCTGCAATATTTTTCCTTCCGTCTGTTCTGTTGTGAGATTTATTGTTTTTGCCGCTATTACGTTCAATATTATTTAAATGTTTTTCATAATTTTTAAAAATATTTAAATTATTTGCATATATATTCGTAGGATCGCTTTCTAAAGGCATATTTATACTTAATCTATTATGAAATACCGAAGATACCGTTTTCATGTCCTTGCCGCCGCTTGTTTCTTTAATAATCAGCGAAGCTATAATTAAATTTTTGTATGATATTTTTAAATTTTTAGTTTTTAATTCAAATTCATTATACATTTTTTTTAAAATATTTTTAGGCGTCGAGTTGATTTTAAAAATATAGGTATCCGGATATAAATATCCTTCCGCGCTTTTTTTATCAATGCCGATGCTCAATAAGACATTTTCATTAAAACTTGCTTTGATGAATTTGAATTCCTTTACTATATGTTTTCTATTCAGAAGCATTGCAATCTGGAAAATATTCATGCCCGGCACAACTGTTATTTTTGCGGTAGCAATTTTGCCGTTGACAAATTTATAATAAATAGAAGCGGGGGATTCATTTATAGAAACATAGTATGTACCGGATTCTATATATCTTGAATATCCGGTTATAAAACCTATAAAATAGAACAGATACGGATTATATATAATATGGCTTTTATATAATTTAAAAGAAACCGTTTTTAACGAGTACCCTTTTTTAATTCTAAATAGTACGGTCTGTTTTTTAATATATGATTGCGGGGTGAAAGCGTAAAATAAAAGATATAAAATTAAAAAAAGCGGAATAAAATAAATAAGATTTTTTTTTATTTTATTTATTTTTTTGGATGTCTGATAATTAAAATAGCACATGCCGATTCTTAAAACAAAAAAAATATTTAATTTTACTTTTTTTTAATGGATATTATGCAATAAATTATTAAATTTGTGTATTCCGGGTGTCATTCAGTTAGCTATTCATTCATTATATATATCTATATTGTGTTTATACCGTATTGCTAATACCGTCTAAATATGCTTGAAGGACAAATGAAGCGGCTATAGAATCAATAGCTTGTTTTCTTTTTTTTCTCTTTACGTCTTTGTCTATTAAACTTTTTCTTGCCTGAGCCGTTGAAAATCTTTCATCGTAAGCAATTATAGGAATGTCTTTGATTGGCAGGTTTTCAATAATTTTTTTAAATTCACATATGAATTTTTCAGTCTCAATAGAAAGCGATGATTGTTGCCCGCTGAGACCGACCGGCATTCCGACGACAACCGCGGATGTATTTTCTGCAATAATAATATCTTTTAGTTCAGCGGCGGAGCTATTAAGGTTTTCATTCATTATAAACTTACGCGGAAATGCGACAGTGCCGCTATCATCGCTTATAGCTACGCCGATTCTTTTAAGTCCGTAATCTATACATATAGTTTTTTTATTCATTATGACGCTTCAAATCCAAGGTCGTCCACTAATTCAACATCTAATTGAGTATTCCTTCCGGACGTTACTAAATAATTTCCCAGAAGAAATCCGTTAGCTCCAGCCATTAAGGCTAACGGCTGTAATTGCCGCAAATTTAATTCCCTGCCTCCTTGCGCAAGTATATTTTTCGATGGATTAATCAGACGAAAAATAGAAATTGTTTTGAGACATTCCATAGGTGTTAATTCACGATTATTTTCAAGTGATGTTCCTTTAATCGGATTTAAAAAATTAATAGGGATATTGTCAACATCAAGCTCTTTTAACTGTCTTGCCATTTTAATTCTGTCAAGACGGGATTCGCCCATACCTATTATAACGCCGGAACATACTCTAAGTTTAGCATCTTTTGCTTTATTTATTGTTTCAATATTATTTTCGTAAGAATGGGTTGTGCAAATATTGCCGAAGAAATCTTTACTTGTTTCAATGTTGTGATGAAAAATCTCCAATCCGTTAGATTTTAAATATTCTAGGTCATCCTTTTCCATTAATCCCAAAGATGCGCATGCAGTGATTCCTATATCATCTTTTATAGCCTTAATAGCTTCGGCTATAATGGAAAGTTCTTTTTTGTCGCTTACCGATGTTCCGCTTGTTACTATGGAAAATTCATTTGCTCCGTTTTCTTTAGCAGTTCTGGCTGCATCAACTAATTCTTTTACCGGAAGAAGTTTATTTATTTTTTTATTGATTTTCGGTATTTTTGAAGATTGTCCGCAGAAAGCGCAGTCTTCCGAGCATAAACCTGTTTTTGCGCTGACGATTGAACAAAAATTAATTTTATTCCCTGTCCATTTTTCCTTAAGTTCCAACGCAATAGAGAAAATAGCCATCACTTCCGATTTGCTGCAATCATAGATAGATAAAAGAATATCATCCGGTATTTCTTTATTTTCGGAAATATAATTTCTTAACACATCCGCTAAACTTTTATTAGTTAAAGGCTGTTCCGAAATTTCAAAAATGTCATCGGTTTTCAAATTCATGATTTTCACCTAATTTACAGTAAGACAAGCTTCTCAATCTATTTATTAACTAATTAAATTAACAACTAACTTATTAACTAATTTATTAAAATTAATTAATGAACTAAATAGCTAATTAAATAAATTGATTGATTAATTAACTTTATTAACTGATACTTATTAACTAACGTAACAAATAATAGTACGTGTAGTGTAATCTTATTTTTTTATTTAAAGCTGTATACCTAACTAACATAACAAATAAGTTACCTGCGATCTTTTATGAAATTATTCGGATTAGTAAGAAATTACCGGTTTTTAATATTATATTAGTTTTTAACAAATAAATTAAAAATCAAAAAAACCGCAATTTTTTAAATTATCGAGCATTTCTTCAATATCATTTGATTTTTTCAGCGAATCTGCAATAATTTTAAGCTTACCCTGATAATTTATGACTTTCTCTCTCATGGTTAATATGACGGATATACCTTCATTATTAATAGCAAGGTCGTTTTTTAGATGAGAAATAGTCTGAAGTTTATTGATACTTGATAAATCCATAGACAAATAATCGTTTTCTTTGTTTATAGCAATTAAGCCCTCGTCAATAAAAAAGCAAACAGCGCTCCTGCTCAAACAAAATGTAGTACAAATATTAGACAAGCTTGTAAATTTATAAATATCATTTGAACAGCTGTCTAATGAATAATTTTTTTGTATTTTCATTTTAGAGTCATGTGTATTTATAGAAATATATGTCTCTGGTTCCCGCTGTATTCTATAAAATAACGCAGAGAAAATATTATTATTGTTCTAAATAATTTAATTCATTCCATTTAATAGCATAATAACTTAATATCCTTCTTTTGCTAATTCATTAAAATATTTCTTAGCATTATCAGATATATTAGATGGCAATTCCACCTGAATGTTGACTATTTCATCTCCGTAAATTTTTCCTTTAATATCAGGAGCGCCTTTTTTAGGAATCCTGAACTTAGCGCCATTTTGTGTTCCTGCAGGCACGGTAAGCATTATCTTGCCGTCAATAGTCGGAACTTCAACTTTTGCTCCAAGAACGGCTTCCGTCAATTTTATTTTTTTAGTTACATAAATATCGTTGCCTTTTCTTTCAAAAATGTTATCGCTCATAACGCCGATTTCAATATATAGGTCACCGTTTTTTCCCCCGTTTATTCCTGCAGAACCTTTGCCCTGGATTCTGATTTTTCCGCCGTTAGCTATACCGGCCGGTATTTTTACTTTTATTTTTTCGTTATTAAAATCTATTATTTTTTCAATCCCGCTGACGCTTTCTTTAACGGAAATGTTAAGTTTAGCCTGAACATCCTGACCGCTTTGGGGACCTCTTTGTTTAGACGACCTGTTGAATAAATCGGAGAAAACATCTTCGAAATTAAACTCTCCGCCTCCGGCATTAAAATTATAGCTTTGCCGTCCTCCGCCCATATCGCCGCTGTAATAATATTGATTCTGTCCTTGATATGCCGACCCGCCTCCTCCGTTTTTATAATTGAAGTAATTGCTGCCGAGGTCATCATATTCTTTTCGCTTTTTTTCGTCTTTAAGAATATCGTATGCTTCTTGAAGTTCTTTAAATTTATTTTCAGCTGTTTTATCGTTAGGATTTACGTCGGGGTGATATTTTCTGGCTAATTTTCTATAAGCCTTTTTTATATCATCCGCAGAAGCTTTTTTGTCTATGCCTAAAATTTTATAATAATCTTTTGTTTCCATATATTATATTTATACCAAAATTTTAAAATCTATTCAATATTTTATTTAAAAAATATAACTTTAATATTCATTTTTTTAATTGTTTATATTATAATTTACTGTACAAATAATTAAATTAAATTTTTACTTTATTTTTTGATATACTTTAATAATTATTATAAAGTAGATATTATAAAATATGGAGTTTAAAATTGGAAAATTTAAGTTTTAAAATTGGAAAAATTGACGGTGCGGCCGTGATGCCTGTTGCAAAAAATATAGATGAAAGAGGCTGGCTTGCCGAACTCTACAGAACAGATGAACTTGATGAAAGCATATTTCCTAAGATGGCTTATGTTTCATTAACAAACCCCGGGGTCAAAAGAGGTCCTCACGAACATAAAACGCAGACAGATTATTTTTGTTTTATCGGACCGTCTAATTTTAAAATAATTTTATGGGATAACAGGAAAAGTTCAAAAACATATATGAATAAAACAGTGCTATTTTTCGGAGAAGATAAACCGGCCTCCGTTATTGTTCCGCCCGGGGTAGTTCATGCTTACAAGAATATAGGTTTAACAGCCGGAATAGTCATTAACGCCGCCAATGTGCTGTACGCCGGATATAAAAAGCAGGAACCTGTTGATGAAATTAGATATGAGAATGACTCTGAAACAATTTTTAAATTTGATTGATAATAAATATTTTAATATATGCCCATTAGAGAACTTATTGCAGATGAAATAGAAAACATTAAGCTAAAAGGTTTTTACAGGCAGCTCAATGAAAATAAAAACAATAATGCGATTATTAATTTATCGTCTAACGATTATCTCGGATTATCTTATAATGCAGAAATAAAAAGAGCTGCAAAACAAATAATTTCTGCGTATCCTCTGTCAAGCGCTTCATCTCCTCTGATGTACGGCTATTTTAAGCCGCATATTAATTTGGAAAATAAACTGTGCAGTTTTAAAGGGGGATATGAAAGATGTATTCTTTATCCGTCAGGTTATCAGGCAAATCTTGGAGTTATTTCAGCTTTATCAAAAATATCGCCCAATAAAACTTTTATAGCACTAGATGAATTGTCTCATGCGTCTATTGTTGACGGGGTATTATGCTCAAAGGTAAAATTCAGAAGATTTGAGCATAACGACCCTGAACATCTTAACAAAATATTGAAAAAATATAGCTCATATGACATAAAAATCGTTATAACCGAAGGCGTATTCAGCATGGACGGAGATATTGCCGATTTGCCGGTTCTTTTAGCCGTATCAAAAGTTCATAATGCAATTACGATTCTTGATGATGCTCATGCTACCGGAACTATAGGCTCGTTTGGCGGAGGCAGCTGTAATTTTTATAATGATAACGGCGTAAAACTGAAACCGGACATTATGGTCGGGACGCTTGGTAAAGCCCTTGCCTCTGAAGGAGCATTTGTGCTTTCCGATAATTTAATTATAGATTATTTAATAAATAAAAGCAGACCGTATATTTTTTCTACTGCAATATCACCCATTGCTGCGGGTATTGCGCTGCAGGCATTAAATATTATTGAAAATAAACCTGAATTGGTTATTAGATTGCAAACAATGTCGCGAAATATCAGGATTGTTTTAAAAAATAACGGATTAAATATTCTAAATTCAAATACACATATAATACCTATATTAATAGGCGATGAAATAAAGGCTGCAGAAATAGAAAAAACATTCATTAATAAAGGTATACTTCTAAAAGCGGTTAAGTATCCCACTGTTGCCAAAGGCAGCGCAAGATTGCGTTTAAGTGTAAATGCAGGGCTTAGCGATGCTGATGTCAAATACGTTTTAGATAATCTAATAAAATTTATTAAATAAACAGGCCGTTAAATAATCAGTTAATTAATGCAGCATTTGCTGCATGCATATATATATGATAAATAAAAATAAAATTAATAAAATAGATAAAAACAAAGTTAAAAAAAATTTTTCAAATTCTCATCAATATGATAATGCGATATCATATCATAACATCACCCTTGAAATGATTGCAGAAGATATATTATCTTTTTTTATATCGCGGCATAATGCAGGATTTATTAATAATATCGGCCGGTTGAATAGATTAAATATCCTTGATGCCGGCTGCGGGACGTGCAATGGGCTATTGCATATTAAAAACAAAATAAATAATAACAATATAAAAAATATTGATTTCGTCTATTTAGGACTCGATATTGCATTAGGAGCATTAAAGCGGGGGCAGTCAAAGGTTAAAACAGATGAAACAGGCGGTGTTTATCTCTGCTGCGCTGATTGTGAAGAAATGCCGGTAAAAAACAAAATAATGAATGTTGTTTTTTCTAATATGGTTTTGCACTGGCTAAATAAACCGATACATTTTATTAAATCCGTTAAAAAAAGTTTAAACTTAGATAGTGAAAATTTATTTATCTGTTCATTCCTTTCCGAAGGTACGTTAAAAGAACTTAATCTATGCTATGATAAATATTCTAGCGGTAATGCCGGGGAAAATGTTGTTCTTCATAAATTTCCCGATGCCTGTTATATTAAAGAATTATTAATTTCCGAAGGTTTTGTCGTAGAAGAATTTAAAATTGTAGAACATAAGGAATATGCGAAAACAGCTTTTGAATTATTTAAGAGGATAAATCTTATAGGAGCTAAAAATTCTACAAATAATTTTGCTGCAAAGGATGATTTAAACCATAATGAACCTGCAATAAAAAATGCCGAATTATTTAAAAACAACACAAGCGTAAATAATCAACCTGCAGCTATTAGCGATAATGCCGATAACATTAGAAACGAACATATTTTTTCACGATATTCAATTCTTAAAAAGGTTCTGAGAGATTACGAAAATACATATACTGCGGATGAGGATAATGTTTACGCCTCTTACTATTTAACATATATAAGAGCAAAACTTGCAGATTAAACTTTTATTGCACAAACTTTTATTATAATAGACGTTAAATAAAACCTGCTAATTACGGTTATTTAATCTGCAAGTTTTGGGATTAAACTTTTACTGCAATGATATATTAAACAAAAACCCCGGATAACTTACCTGCGTTATAAATGCATATAAGTTGCCCGGGGTTTTATCATTATTTACTTCTTTTTTTATTTTAAAAAAATTTACTTTGAAGCAGGTACGAAATGGTCTCTTCTGTTTATAGCATAGCAAACTCTTGTATGAGCTCTGCATATTGGTTTTTCTTTACCAAAGCTTATTGTTTTAAGCCTATTTGCACTTATACCAAGGTCTTCTAAATAAGCCTTAGCAGCATTTGCTCTTCTCCAGCCAAGTGCTAAGTTATAACTTTCCGAACCTCTTCTGTCGCAGTTGCCCTGAATCTGAATGGCAGTGTCGCGATGATATTTTAAATATATCGCATCTTTTTTTAAAATCATTTTGTCTAATGGAGTAAGAATGGATTTGTTAAACGCAAAATGAATGTTATTGCCGTTAGAGGCAATATTGTAAGA
The DNA here is from genome assembly GCA_021825865.1 of bacterium. Classification (GTDB taxonomy): domain Bacteria; phylum SZUA-79; class SZUA-79; order Acidulodesulfobacterales; family Acidulodesulfobacteraceae; genus Acididesulfobacter. The sequence continues at coordinate 1,307 of JAKAFU010000032.1, read as the reverse complement.
TGCAAGCCATGGATACTTTCTTAAATAAGGGCTGACTTTTTGAGTAATAACAGGCTGCGTCGGCTGCTGAATAGCCACTGCCGGTTTCTTTGCAGGCGGCAAAGCGCTTGAAGATGTTTTAGTAACTTTTGGAGCGCAGCCTGAAAGAACGGCAGATACCCCGAATACTAGTCCAAGAATAGACAAGCCTATCTTTGTTTTTTTGTTCATGTTACTCTCTCCTTAAAAAATAAAATTAAATAAATTTTGTTTAAAATAAAAAAATATGAAATCATCTTTTCTCATTGCACAATTTATATATATATCATTATTTAAAAAAAAATCAATATATTTTTTCATAGACGGTTGAATTAATTTTTTTATGAGATAAACTTTAATTATGGATAGTTATACCGACAATAAAAAAAATGAATTTTATATTCAGTGGCATTTTATAGACAGTTGTAATTTAAGGTGTATTCATTGCTATCAGAATGACTATATGTTTAAAGAACCCGACTTAAATAAATTAAGTCTTATTTTTCAAAAACTTGATGATGCTTTGGCAAAATGGAAAATGGGCGGTTTTGTTTCACTGACGGGAGGGGAACCGTTTCTGAGTCCTTCCTCTTTATTCTATGTGGCTGAATTAATAGAAAAGTCGCCAAATTTTCAAAATATTGCCATATTATCAAACGGTACATTAATAGACGAAAATATTATTAAAGAAATTAAAAGATTTAAAAAAATTACCGAGATTCAGATATCTATAGACGGACCTGATGCTCAAATACATGAATCAGTGAGGGGAAAAGGTACTTTTTTGAAAACTGTTGAAACTGTTAAAAAATTAGTTAGTGCAGGGTTGAAAACTTCTATTATGTTCACGGTGCATAAAAAAAATATGGACTACGCCGAGGATATGCTGTATTTAGCTAAGGAACTTAAAGTAAATGCCTTAACTGTTGAAAGAATGACAACAATGAATGAAAAAGAAAAAAACGAATTTTTTATCAGTCCTTATGATTTGGAAAGAATTTATAAAAACCTGTATGAAAAATCTAAAGCAGTGTTTGCAGAATCTGCGACAAAACTTATAACTTCCAGACCGTTATGGAATCTGGTAGATGAAAATGTAGGCGGGTTTTGCCCTGTAGGGCTTTCTTCAGTCTGCATTCTTCATGACGGTACCGTGCTTCCTTGCAGAAGGCTCTATTTGCCGCTGGGAAATATTATTGAAGAAGGTTTCTTTAAAATATGGTATGGTTCAAAAATTTTATGGAGCATAAGAAATAAGAAAAATATTTCTGATAATAGCAGTGCTAGAT
>JAKAFU010000059.1 GCA_021825865.1 bacterium | reverse complement strand
TAATACATATAATATAATAATACAATAACAATAGAATAATACAATAATAAAGATAAAATAAAATAAGACATATATTACGGAGACGTACGGATTTTAAATTTATAAGTAATAATTATATGTTTAAACCGACGATTTTAACTATTCAATGAATCTGATTTTGTGGTGGCATATGCATCAGCCTGATTACAGAACTCATGATAATGAATTTATGCTTCCATGGGTTTATCTTCATGCTATAAAAGATTATATAGATATGCCTCTTAATATCATGTCTGTGGAGGGTGTTAAGGCTAATATAAATATAACCCCGGTGCTGATTGACCAGTGGCAGGAGTATAATTTACGATTAGAGACAGCCTTACGGGAAAAAGACGCTCAAAAAATTGAAAGTCTCCTGCCCGATAAATTTCTTAAACCTTTAGCTATTGATAAGCTCACGGATGAATGGCGAATATGGATGGTAAAATATTATAAATGGGCGAATAAAGAAAGAATGATTGAAAGATTTGAGCCCTACAAAAGATTAGTTGAACTTTCGTTAGACGACTACAAGCTGCATTATTTGAACGACTCGTACTATTTTGATTTAACAGTGTGGTTTCATCTCGCATGGTGCGGAGAGTGGATTAAAAGATATGACCCTGTGATAAGACAACTGATAAACAAGGAATACGGATATACATATCACGATAGAGTGCTCTTGTTGAACAGGATATCCGAATGGCTGAAATACGGATTGTCTTTATACGGACAGCCTTATATAAAAGGAGCGGAAATTCTTTCGCCGCATCCTGATTATCCTTCTCTGCTGATAGATAAAACTATATTAGGCGACCTCTCTAAAAAAAAGAAGGGAGAATATGCAGTTACTTTTACGCCTTTTTATCATCCGATATTGCCGCTTTTGCTCGATATTAACGCAGGCAGTCTCATAGCGCAAATCACGGGAATACAATACGAACCTGTTGAATTAAACGCATATCCCGATGGATTAAAAAGCGCGGAAGAAAATATGGAAAGAATTGATAATTATTATAGAAAGGACGGTAAACTTTTTAATATAAAAGCTGTTTGGCCATCGGAAGGCGCCGTATCAGCTGAAATGCTCAATTTATTTGCGGAAGAAAAAATTAATTTTTGCGCAAGCGGTGAAGAAGTATTAAGCAATTCTCTCGGGGTTGATGTTCATAAACCTGTTTCAATGGAAGGACACAATATAATTCCTCTTTATAAAATTTATAAATGGAAAAATTCATCCATGAAAATGGTATTTAGAGACTCAGGATTGTCGGATATCATTGGTTTTACGTATGCCAAATGGAGGGGCGACGATGCCGCAAACGATTTTGTAAGCAGACTCAAAGAAATAGACAATGCCGATAAAAATGCGGTAGTTTCAATTATCATGGACGGCGAAAATGCTTGGGAGTATTATTTTGAAAACGGATTCTATTTTTTGAAAGATTTATATGAATTGCTTGCGCAAACTAATGAAATTAACATGCTTACGGTAAAAGACGCTTTTGAAACGGAGGAATCTCTGGTTTTAGACAGTATTTATCCCGGTTCATGGGTTAACGGAAATTTACAGATGTGGATAGGAGAGAAGCAAAAAAATTGCGCATGGAAGCTTCTTGCAAATGCAAAACAGGAATTTTTGGAATGGAAAAAACACATAAAAAATGGAACTAAAATTAAAAAAGTTGAGGAACAGATATTAAAGAGCGAAGGTTCAGACTGGTTCTGGTGGCTTGGCGAGGATAATCCGCTGCTGTCCCAATCAATGATGGAAAAAGTTTTCAGACGGCATCTGAAAAGCGTTTATGTTCTGATGGATAAAAATCCGCCTGCTATTTTAGATGATACGTTAGTTACTTCAAAAGTTATTTCAAATATAAATATTGCAGAAATGGGAGGAATTATGAAGAGGGGGAAATCGTAATTGACAAATTTTTTGTTAGGTTTTCACTGTCATCAGCCTGTCGGCAATTTTGAATCTGTATTAAAAGAGGTGCATAGTAAATCATACAGTCCGCTTATAAGAACTCTTTTAAAACACGGTTCCTGCAAATTTTGTCTGCATATATCGGGTTATCTGCTTGAATGGATTGTGAAGAATGACCCTGAACTAATAAAGCTTATAAGAGAAGGCGCGGCTCAGAACAAAGTTGAAATGTTAGGCGGAGGCTATTATGAACCGATACTGGCGTCGATTCCTCTAAGCGACAGAATGAAGCAGCTTGAAATGTTAAATAAAGCAATTAAAAAATATTTCGGCGTTTATCCTAAAGGCGCCTGGATTACCGAAAGAATATGGCAGCCGGATATTATTGAATCGCTTAATGAAGCCGGTATGAACTATGCTTTTTTAGATGATTTTCAATTTTTTCAATCAGGCGTTGATTCAGATAATATAGATAAAATTTTTTTAACCGAATACAATGGAAAATATCTCAATTTATTTCCAATTCATGAGAGGTTAAGATATAAGATTCCTTTTGCCGAACCGGATGAATCTATTAGCGAAGTTTTACATATTAACGGCAGACTCTCCAACCTCTCAGTTATGGTGGACGACGGTGAAAAAATGGGAGGCTGGCCGGACACGTATGAATGGGTTTACGGCAGGAAATTCGAAGATTCCGAACAGCATCGCGAATATAGCGGCGGCAATGGAAATTACGGTGAAAATGGCAGAAAAAGCAGCAATGGTAACGGCAGCGGCGGCAATGAGAATGCTGATTATAGCGGCAGCAATAATAACAACGGATGGCTGTATAAATTTTTGACTAATATAAGCAGTCCGTCAAGCAATATTAAAATGAAACTGCCCTCTGAACTTATCGGAGAAATTTCATCCAGACAGCTCGTATATTTGCCTATGTCGAGCTATAGAGAAATGGGTGAATGGACTTTACCTGTAGAAAAAAGATTTAAATATATTTATACAAAAGAAAAATATCCAGATGCTGCATTAGCAGGAGGAATATGGCACAATTTTTTTATTCATTATCCTGAATCCAATCTGCTGCATAAAAGAATGCTTTATTTAAGCAGCAAAATTAACAGCTTAAAAATAAAATTTCCGGAAATAGAGAATCTTTCAGATTATAAAAATTTAAAAATAGAACTATTTAAATCTCAGGCTAATGATGCTTACTGGCACGGTGTCTTTGGCGGAATTTATTTGCCCCACTTAAGAAGAGCTATACAAAATTCATTGATTAAAGCCTCTGTTTATTATGATTTACTTGCAGATAAATTAATGCGGGCACACGGTGATAATTATAATAATTTTACTTATAATAACTATATCGGTAATGACGGCAAAAATTACAATAACAATAATAACAACAATAATAATAAAAATAAAATAAATATATTTGATTTTGATGCGGACGGTGAGTTAGAATATCAGATAAGAAATCAATTCTGGCAGGCGGTATATAAACCTTCCGTATCTCAACTTATTGCTCTTGACTATGTTGCAAAAGGCATGGCTAATCCTTTTGGAGATATTTTCTGTCTGCACGACGAATATGATTTACATATTATTAAAGATGAGCTGAATATACAAAATAATCCTGAAGAGAATAAAAAGACGGAAGAAAATGAAGCCCAAGTCCCGCATACTATTCATGATAATATGAAAATTCCGGCCGGTTTAACATCCAAAGATTTAGTAACCAAGAATGGGCTGATGCCGCATTTCCAAATGCTCTGCAACGGTTCAGATTTGAATTTTAATTTGAAATCAATCGAAAACAACGACGGTGTTTTTGTCATAAAATCTGAAGGATTTTTAAGAGAAGACAAAGAAAGCTCTGAAGAAATAAATGTTGATAAAAGCGGTGTTGAGAAAGGGATTAATGAAAACAATGTCGCATTTCGAGAAAGTGTTAAAAATAAAATTTTACTAAATTTGGAAATAACGATATCTGATACCGTGCAGTATCACATTGCTATTAATAATAATTATAGCAGTAATTATAGTAATAATGATAAAAATAATAGCAGTAATTATAGCAATAATGACAAAAATAATAGCAGTAATTATAGCAATAATGACAAAAATAATAGCAACAAAAATGAGAAATATTTATTAAAAGATTTGTCGGTGTTCTTCAGGTTTTCGTTTTCCGGTGGCGACGGTCCTGCTACTTATATTAAACCCGACGATAAAAATATTTATGGCTTGCGCGAAGAACTTATAAATATACCTGTCGATTCGCCTATAGAATTAGGCGATTCTTACTGGGGAGGCAAGCTGAAGGCTTTTGTCAGCACAAACGGATACGCAAATTATAAAGCAAATAAAGATAATGTTATAAATATTGATTTTACGCCGCTGTTAAATTATTCTCCTATCACGACCCTTTCGCTTTATGAAGGCGGATACGAAAAAATATTTCAGGCATCAGAGCTTAATATTTTGTGGGATATGGGAAAAAGTATTATTTCAGATATAAATATTGAATGGAAAGTGGAAAAAAATAAATTAAATTAATTGCGGACATTTAATTAGGGGCATACACCTAATGAATAAATAATTAAATAAGGATTATAAAATTGAATAATTTTAATGATGAAATATGGTTTGTCGCGCCGGAAATGGCTCCATTAGTAAAAGCGGGAGGTCTGGGCGATGTCATCGGAAGT
>JAKAFU010000031.1 GCA_021825865.1 bacterium | reverse complement strand
TAAATTTTCTAAAGATAAAGACATATATGCAATACGCGTAGAAGGCAATATCAGGGTAGGGACAGGTTTTATACTTAACGATATATTGCTTAAGAAAGGCAGCGCTTATTCTATAAAAAAAATAAACAGGAGTATTAAAAAATTATATAAAACAGGATATTTCAGAAATATAACCGTCAATGTTAAACCTTCATATAAAGGATTAATCCTAACTTTTATAGTTTCAGAAAGACCGTATATCAAATACGTCAAATATTCGGGAAACGGTTCTATATCCGTTAAAAAAATAAAAAAAATATTAAATATTCAGCCTGATACTCCGTACAGCGCTTATGAAGGGTTTAAAGCGCTGAAAATATTAAAATTTCTTTATTCTGCGGAAGGATATTATAATGCCAAAATTAAACTTAACAAGACGAAATTTCCCGGAAATTACGTAGGCTTGAGTTTTGCCATAAATCAGAATTCCCCGGTTATGGTATCGCAGGTAATCTTAAAGGGAAATACTTCTTATCCTTCGGCAAAATTGTTAGGAATTATGAATATTAAAACCGTCAATATACTAACATGGATAACCGGCGCAGGGAAATTTGAAAAAGCAAAATTAAACAATCAGATTATTAAACTTTTAAGTTTTTATTATAACCACGGATACATTGAAGTCAGCGTAAAAAAGCCGAAATTTATTTTTTCAAAAAATAAGAAATTTGTAAAAATAATATTGACGGTGCATCAAGGTCCTCAATATCGGATATCGGACGTGGACATTATAATAAAAAATAAGGACAGGCATATTAAAGAGTATAATGCTATCGTAAAACTTTTAAAGACTAAAGCAGGCAATATCTTTAACAGAAAAATGATAGAAAAGGATATTTTAGGGGTCACAAAATATTTGACCTACAGGGGATACGCATTTGCAAATGTCGAGCCGTCAATAAAAATAAACAGAAAAAAAAGGTCGGTTTTTGTTAAACTTGTAATCCGCAAAGGTAAAATCGCAAGGTTTGGAAAAATTACCATAACCGGAAATGACGTAACATACAGCTATGTCATTTTAAGGGCGCTGGCTCTGTATCCCGGCGAAAAATATAATCCGGAGCTTATTAAAATATCCAGAACCAATCTAAAAAATTTACAGTATTTTAAGCATGTCACTATAACCACGGAAAAAGTTCCAGGGGAAAGCATATTAAACGTCAAGGTTCATGTAAAAGAAAAAAATACCGGCAAATTTACTATCGGAGGCGGTTATAGTTCGGCTACGGCATTTATGGCTATAGCTTCGATATCCGAATCGAATTTATTCGGAACCGGTATATCGGCTTCGCTAAATGCTCAGGTTGGAGGTCCTTATCAATCGTACAGTCTTAATGTATTGCAGCCCTATCTTACATATCTATACGGAAAACCTCTTTCGTTGGATGTGTCTCTGTATGACACGTTTAATTCCCTTTACTATGAATTTGCATACCGAACACTCGGAGGTTCCGTCACTGTCGGTTATCCTTTATATAAACAATTGATTACGGAATATGTAAGATATTTACTAGAACAGGACAACTCTGTAATAATTCCGGGATTAGACAATATATTGCCGCAGGGAAGTCTGTTGACAAGTGAATTATCTTTTACTACCGTTTATAATACTCTTAATAATCCTATGGTTCCTACGGCAGGAGATATGGCAAGTTTCAGGGCAAGTTTTGCAGGTCCTCCGATAGGCGGAAACGACGATTTTGTGAAATTGACCGCTCAAGAAAACCATTATATCCCTTTATGGTGGGGAACGTCTTTTATGGCCAGCGGACAGGCCGGATATATAGAAACTACAAATTCCAGTGTTCCGCTGCCTATCTATCAAAGATTTTTTGTCGGCGGCATAACGAATACATATCCTCTTCTCGGATTTATGTACGATTCTGTCGGACCTTCGGAAAACGGATTGCTCTATGGCGGTACAAAAATGTTCACGGTTGGAACAAAATATCTTATTCCTATTTTGAAAAAAATGGGATTCTACGGATTTTTATGGTGGAATGCAGGCAATGCATGGACAACATCGCAGAAAGTTAACCTGTTTGATCTTGATGAGGCGGCAGGCGTCGGATTTAACTGGTATTCGCCCTTCGGACCTATTGAGATAACATACGGTAAAATATTAGGTTCTCCTATTAACGGCAATTCCAGCACCAGGATTCAATTCAGTATGGGAGAAGGTTTTGGCGGATTCTAAAATAATTTTATATAAAACAAAAAAACAATCGGAGGTTTTATGAAAAGGATAAGTTTAATTTTTTCTATTTTAATTTTAATGTCTGCAATAGTTCTTTTAAGCAATACTTCAAAAGCTGAGGCCGCGGGTTCTAAAATTGCAGTTGTAAATATGCAGAAGGTAATTTCAATGTCAAAACAGGGGAAAAAAGCTAATTCTATTCTTCATTCCTTAGCAATAAAGTATGAGGCAAAATTAAGCGCCCTGAAACAAAAAATAACCTCTCTGCATAATGATTTAAAACAGAATTCGTCAATAATGTCTTCAGCGGAAAAACTGAAAAAAACTAAAGAATTTGAAACGGATTATACTAATTTGTCATCTGAGGAAAGGCACGTGCAGGGTGTTATCTCAGAAAAAAGGTTTAATCTGTTAAAGGGAATTATTGCAAAGGTTAACGCAATAATAACTAATATTGCGAAACAAAAAGGCTATCTGCTTGTTATTGACCGTCCTGGCATAGTGGTTTACAGGGTTAATTCTATTGATATTACAAATCAGGTTCTGAATCAGATGAATTCTAAATAATTAAATTTAAGCGGTAAAATGCTTAAATGTATTATATATATTTTAAAATATAAATTAAGATAAAAATATCAGTTAATCTGAATATTATTGTAATATGTTTAAAATTTAGATTTACTATAATTTCATTAAAAATTATAAAAAAGTACGAGTTATAATAAAAACGTAAACCTAATTAATATTATTATATATAATATAAATATTTAAAATGTCTTATTCTATAAAAGAAATTGCAAAATTACTGTCTCTGAATATAATCGGCAAAGAGGGCTTTGCCGATTATAAAATTAAGAATATAAATTCTTTAAAAGATGCCGGCAGCGATGAAATAGCCTTTATTGCGGACAGGAAATATATAAAATATTTAAATACAACAAATGCCGCCGCCGTTATTATGGATTTTTCTCTGTTAAAGGATGAACTTTCAACGAATTTAAAATTTCTAATTCTGGATACTAAAAATCCTTATCTGGCTTTCGCCAGAATGACTCAATTGTTTTATAGTGCAGATAACGCTGAATCGTCAAACGGGTTTGTATTGGACAATGATTTTATAGATAAAACCGTGAGCATAGGGAAAGGTACGATTATATATCCTAATGTTTATATAGAAAAAGCATCCATGGTCGGTGAAAATTGCAAAATTTTGCCGGGGGTATTTATAGGACAAAATGTTATAATAGGGGATAATGTTACTATTTATCCGAATGTTACCGTGTACAGCAAATCTGTCATCGGCAATAATTGTATTATACATGCGGGCTCAGTCATCGGAAGCGACGGCTTCGGTTATGCTAAAGACGGGAAAGAATATGTTAAAATAATGCATCTTGGCAATACTATATTAGAAGACAGCGTAGAGATAGGCGCTTTAACTGCAATAGACAGAGGTGCGATAGGTTCTACTATTATAAAAAAAGGAACAAAAATAGATAATCTTGTTCAAATTGCCCACAATGTTTCAATAGGCGAGAATTGCGCTCTTGCCTCTCAAACAGGCATTGCGGGGAGCGGCGTTATCGGGAATAATGTTATTATGGGCGGTCAAGTCGGGGTAGCCGGACATTTAACTGTAGGAGATAACGTGATAATAGCTGCGCAATCGGGCATATCACATGACATTAAAGACAATGAAATCGTTGCGGGTTCTCCGGCAATACCGATTAAAGAATGGCGCATCTCTATGGTATTGTTTAAAAAACTGCCTGAATTATTTAATAAAATAAAAAAGATATAAAAATTATCTTAAATCGCCGTATTGTTATATGGATTATATCTTGCAATATTAAATTATATATAAGGTATTGTTAACATGAATAATAAAGCTGTACCTGAACCATCTTCGTATATTATGGACATTAAGGAGATAATGAGTCTTCTTCCGCATAGATTTCCGTTCCTTCTCATAGATAAAGTTATAGGCCTTGAGAAAGGGAAGTCTATTAAAGCTATAAAAAATACAACAATAAATGAACCTTTTTTTCAAGGTCATTTTCCTAATCATCCTGTTATGCCCGGGGTTTTAATTTTAGAGTCGTTAGCTCAGGCAGGCGGTATTTTAGCTTATAAAACTGCCGAAGACGATGCCATGAAAGATATGTTGACATATTTTATGGGAATAGATAAGGCAAGATTTAGAAAACCTATACTTCCGGGCAGCACTATAATTTTAAACGTAGAACTTATTAAGAAAAAACAAATGATATGGGTGTTTCGCGGTACTGCATCGGTAGATAATATATTATGCTGCGAGGCAAATCTTATGGCATCTTTTGTTGCGCCGTAAAAATAATGCATAAAAATAAATATCCGTAATTAAAAAATTAAAAAAAATTAAATTCAATTAAAAATATTTGTCAGGCTATGATAGATAAAACTGCAATAATAGGAGAGAACGTAATTATTGACGATTCTACCGAAATAGGTCCGTATTGTATAATTAAAGATAATGTAAAAATAGGAAAAAATAATAAAATCGCTTCTCATGTTGTCATAGAAGGTAATACCGAAATAGGCGATGATAACAAAATATTCCAATTTGCGTCAATCGGTTCAATCCCCCAAGATTTAAAATATAAGGGTGAAGATACAAAGCTGCTGATAGGTAACAATAATATAATCAGAGAATACGCCACATTCAATCCGGGTACCGTAACCGGCAATCATATTACCGTTGTCGGTGATTTTAATCTTTTTATGATGTCAACGCATGTTGCGCATGACTGCATTATCGGGAATCATGCGATATTAGCTAATCACGCGACTCTTGCAGGTCACGTGGAGATTCAAGATTTTGCCATACTTGGAGGTTTATGCGCTATACATCAATTTACGAAAATAGGCGAATCTGCTTTGATCTCAGGCGGAACTATGGTAGTGCAGGATATCCCTCCATATCTGATAACATCCGGCGACAGAGCCAAAATTTACGGTATAAATAAAATAGGGCTTGAAAGAAGAGGTTTTTCAAAAGAAGAAGTAGAAAATGTTAAAAAAGCATACAAAATAGTATATAGGTCTAAATTGACGATTAAAAATGCTATTGCTCAAATTCAAAACGAAATTGATATCAGCCCTATTATAGAAAAATTTATAGAGTTCATTTTGAATTCTAAGCGCGGCATAACAAGATAAGACGGCAAATAATCAATTAATTAATATGTTTGCTATATGCATGCTATGTCTCTTTCTGTTTTAATTTCTGTATTCGTTTTTATCCATAAAACGTACCGCATATCTAGGATAATATAAAAATTTAAATTCAGCGCAATATTTTTTGCGCGCAGTTGCCATACGTACTTAATGTATAAAAAATTGACAAAAAGAACATTAATATATAATTAATAATTTTATATAATATCCAGTTAGAAATAATTTTATGACGGAACAAAAAAAAATAGGTTTAATTGCAGGTTACGGAGAATTTCCGCTTCTGTATATTAAAGAGCTTAAGTCGCAAAATTTTTATGTTTGTGTATGCGCAATTGCGGAAGAAGCAGGAGAAAGTTTAAGGGATTACGCTGATTCTATCACATATATAAGCGTTGGAGAACTAGGAAAACTCATAAAATTTTTTAAATCTGAAAATGTTAATGAAATTATTATGGCAGGCAAGGTTAAAAAAACGTTAATGTTTAAAAAAATAAAGCCTGACCTTAAGGCCATTACCCTTTTTTTATCCCTTAAAGATAAAAAAGACGATACCATTTTAAATGCTATATGTAAATATTTAGAGAAAGAAGGTTTAATCATAGTACCGCAAACTAAATATTTACATTCGATATTTCCCGAACAGGGAAAGTTGTCGGCGCGCAAACCGTCTTCTAAGGAATTGGCGGATATTAATTTCGGATATAATGCGGCTAAATTAATAGCAGGGGCTGATATAGGGCAGACTGCGGTTATTAAAGATTCATCGGTAATGGCATTAGAAGCTATTGAGGGAACGGATGAAACAATTTTAAGAGGCGGTAAATTGGCTTGCGGAGGTGCTGTCGTCGTTAAAGTAAACAAACCGGAGCAAGATTTAAGATTTGACATACCTGCGGTAGGGTCGGGCACATTAGATGCAATGAATGATTCGGGCTGCGTATGTTTAGCCTTTGAAAAAAATACTATAATAATTAATAAACTGGAATTTATTAAGAAAGCCAATGATTACGGTATTGCGGTTTATGTTATGTAGTTTGGAGCAAATATAGTTTTTTGATATGATTGATTAATGTAACGCTCTGCTATAAAACAATATATATATGCTGCCGTTCAAATTTGCTGCATTCCAAACAATGCCCGTGGTCGTATCGCGTTATGCACAACATTTAAATAAAAAATATAATATGTTAATATATATTAAACAAATTTTGAATATAGAAAAGTGCTAAGTGAGAAAAATATTAATAGTATCGGGGGAGCTTTCAGGAGATTGGCTTGCGTCGGGTTTAATGAAAGAATTTAAGAAACTTAGACCAGATGCCGATTTTTATGCGATGGGCGGTGAAAACTTAAAATCGGAAGGCGCAGAAATTATAGCAGATATAAATGAGCTTGCAGTAATGGGTTTTACGGAAGTAATTCTGAAAATATCGGTTATAAAAAAAATATTAAAACGTATTTTAGTATGGATAAAATTAAATAAACCTGATTTAGTAATTCTAGTCGATTTCCCTACTTTTAATTTTAAAATTGCCAAATACGCCTACCAGTTGGGTATTCCTGTCGTATATTATGTTCCTCCTAAACTATGGGCATCAAGATATAAAAGAATATATTTTATAAAAAAATATATAAGATTTGTGATAGTCATATTTCCTTTTGAAGTAAAAATATATAAAGATGAAGGTGTAAAGGCGTATTATAGCGGAAACCCCATTAAATACAGATTAGATGAATTACAAAAAACTATAAATATAAATAAGATAGATATAAATACGAATTTTAAAAATAAAAATTTTAAAAACAAATATCCTATAATCTCTTTTTTACCCGGCTCAAGGAAATCAGAATTAAAATATCATACTCCAAGGATTATAAAATCAGCCGAGCTTATACTTTTTAACTACCCTAGCGCCTTATTTATATTTCCTTTCAGGAAAGGAATAGATTCATCTATTTTAGAAAAAGCGTTATATAAATCAAAATTACCGAAAGAAAGCTATTCTATATCAAATTATTTCGAAGATTCTCTTCTGCAGAGCGACGTAATAATCGTCGCATCCGGGACTGCTTCATTGGAAGCCGCAATGTTTAAAAAACCTGTTATAATAGTCTATTGTTTAAATTATTTAACATATTTAATCGCAAAACTTATTGTTAAGGTAAAAGACATAGGACTGATAAATATAATAGCCGGAACAAGGATAGTGCCGGAATTAGTCGAATCTCAATTTACTGCCGAAAATGTGTATAAAGAAACAGCAAAATATCTAAAAAATGATGAATATAGAAAAATGGTAATTTCAAAAATAGAAGAAACTATTTCAGTTTTAGATTTTATAAAAAATCCTTTTAAAGAAACCGCAGAAATTATAAATAAAAATATTTTCAGAATATAAAATAAAATAGGATAGCATAGGGTAGGTATTAGTATAGGATGCAATAAGTCAATACTAATCTGTTGAATATAAAAACTTATAGTATAGTATAGTATATAGAATAAGGTATGACAGGACACGATGAAAATAAATAATTAATTAAAATAAAAGTTATGTTTAAAAAGAAAACAAATATAAAAAAAAATAAGAAAGACGGAAGGCAGTCATATATAATACTGAAGAAACTTCTGCCTTATATGCGGCCGTATAAAAACCGCCTGCTCATGGCTTTAATAAGCATGAGTTTAGTTTCTTTGCTGACTGGAATACTTGCATATATTGTTAAACCGCTTATTAACGACATATTTGTTTCTAAAAATTTTTCAGAACTTATACTGATACCGCTGTTAGTTATAGCTATTTTTATTGCTAAAGGAATTTTTTATTACATGGAAGCGTATTATACCGGATATGTCGGGCAAAATATAATAAAAAATATCAGGAATGACGTTTATAAATCTATTGTTAATCTTCCGATATCGAAACTTAATAAAATCCCCACCGGCGTTTTTATAGCAAGAATAACTTATGATATTAATCTTATTCAGCATACTGTTTCAAATGCTCTAAGCGCCATAGCAAAAGATATACTTACAATTATAATTCTTCTGGCAGTTATTTTTTACATGGACTTTGAACTTGCCATTGCAGTATTTGTGCTTTTCCCGATAGCTATAATACCGGTATCCCTTCTTGGAAAAAAAACTAGAAAAACCAGTATCGATACGCAAAACGAAATGGGCAATATTACGAAATTTCTTGATGAGACTATTTCAAATTTAAGAATAGTTAAAGCGTACAATATGCAGGAATTTGAAATAGGCAGATTTAAAAAACTTTCCGACAGGCTATACAGATTTCTTATCAGAATGACCAAAATTAAAGGTATTACAGTTCCGTTCGTGGAATTAGTCGGCGGAATCGCCGTGTCGTCTATAATATTTCTCGGCGGTCTGCAGGTTATAAAATACGGATACTCCCCCGGCAGTTTTTTTTCATTTTTAACCGCTATTTTACTTTTATATGAGCCTGTGAAAAGCCTGTCGAGGCTTAATAATAATCTGCAGGAAGGCATTGCCGCGTCGTCAAGGGTATTTGAAATAATGGAAGATAATTTTGAAGATATATATAAAGGCGAGAGTTTGCCTAAAAACATAGAAAACCTGCAAATCAGAAATTTATATTTCAGCTATAACAAAGAAAACGGTTTTGACCTCAAAAATATTAATCTGAATGCGGAAAAAGGAAAAATGGCTGCAATAGTAGGGCGCTCAGGAGCAGGCAAAAGCACTCTGTCCATGCTGCTGCCGGGATTTTATCAGCCGGATGCGGGAGAAATATTAATTAACGGTAAAAATATAACGTCATACAGTTTGAAAGAATTAAGAGATAATATTTCTTATGTATCGCAGCAGGTGTCCCTGTTTAATGAATCCGTCAAGTTTAACATAGCATACGGCACTTCTGCTTCTATAAATAGTTCGGATGATACCGAAAAAAAGCATGCAAATATAAATAAATTTAAAACAGTTAATACAACTGATGATAATCGCTATAATAGCGAGCGCAGCGATAACAAAAAAGAAGACGAAATTAAAATTAACGACGGTTTAATAATTGACGCTGCCAGGCTTGCATATGCGCATGATTTTATAGTTAATCTTCCTGAAGGATATAATACTTTAGTTGACGAAGCAGGTCTGAGATTGTCGGGAGGGGAAAAGCAGAGGATTTTAATGGCAAGAGCTTTTTTGAAAAACGCCCCCATACTGATTTTAGATGAAGCGACTGCTTCATTGGACAACGAATCGGAAAAACATATTCAAGATGCCCTGTTTAATCTCTGCAGGGATAAAATTGCGATTGTCATAGCGCACAGACTTTCAACCGTCAAAAAAGCGGATATCATATATGTTATAGAAAACGGAGAAATTGTTGAACAGGGTAATCATGAAGAATTAATCGGAATAGACGGTATTTATAAAAATGTTCTAATTAAGCAAATGCAATAAAAATAGTTAATAACCCCGCATATATTATATGGTCGGCGGTTTGAAAAAGTCCGTTGGTAAGGGAGCTTAAACTTATTTAGATGAAAAAATTATATTTTTTTATTTATAATCTTATTTTATATATAAGCCTGCCTTTTTTCGTAGTTATTATGCTTGTTTTGTATTTAATTAAAAATAAACATGCCTCCGGTTTTTTCTGTAAATTAGCACCTTATTTAAGTTTTACCAAAAATCATAAAAATAATATCGAAAAAAATAAATATATATGGATTCATGCGGTTTCAGTAGGCGAAGTTAATGCAGCGTTTTATTTTATTAATTTGTTATTGCACCGTATTAATAACAAAAAAATATATCTTTCGGTAGTAACAAGAACAGGATATGCTCATGCGGTGAAAAAATTCAGCGGAATGCCGGTCTCTGTGATTTATTTTCCGTATGATTTCTTATTTTCAGTTAAAAGTATTATTAAGCTGCTCAATCCGATATGTTTTATATCTATGGAGACTGAGATATGGCCTAATCTGTTTAATAAATTAAACGAAACTAATACGCCTATTTTTATTTTAAATGCGCGTTTATCTGAGAGGTCATTTAAAAGTTATTATAAATTTAGATTTTTCTTCGCATATATATTTAAATGCGTTGATTTGGTGGCATGCATATCGCAGGATTATTACAATAAATTTATTAAATTAGGTGTAGATGAATATAAATTGCATATAACAGGCAATATGAAATTTGATATTGCGCAAAAAGAAGAAATAGAAAAACTTAAAAAAGAGGGCATAAAGTATAAGAGCGCGATAATAGAGAATATTGATGAGATTACCGGTATTCAACAAAATAACTGCGGAATTGCTGACGGAAAGCAGCACGACGATAACAGTTATGATAACGGCGGTATTAATTTAATTAATACTGATACTGCTAAGGCAAACAAAAATAAATCTGGTAGTGAACGTTATGCTACAAAGATAATTATTGCAGGCAGTACTCATGAAAAAGAGGAACAAATAGTATTAGATTTATTTTTAAGGCTAACCGAAGCTATTGAAAGCAAAGATAACCGTAAGATAAAATTTTATCTTATGATAGCGCCCAGACATCCGGAAAGATTTCGGTATGTATATGAATTAATTAAAAAATATAAATTTAACCATATTAAAATATCCGATTTAATTATTAATGGCGGCAAGAATATTGATAATGCGGCAGGCAGCCGAAATGAACCGGACGAACCTGTAAAAGAAAACAAAGAATACGTCGCCGATATCAATTGTTCCGAAGAGTATAGCAGCAGCTATAAAATAAATAACAGCCGTGAAAGCAATTTTGCAAAAGAAGCAATTGCAAATTCAAAAAAGGTAAAGTCTTGTGCAGGCAGTTACAGTAACAGTTCTGTTATTCTTATAGATAAAATGGGAATACTAAATGCACTATACAGTATTGCAGATATTGCATTTGTAGGCGGAAGCATGATTCCGGCGGTCGGTGGACATAATATGCTTGAACCTTTGTCGTTTGGAGTTCCTGTTGTTTTTGGAAATTTTGTTGAAAATTTTCAACAAATCGCCGATGAACTCATATCTTCCGGTGCAGGCATCATGGCTGCTAATCCGGAAGAACTTTTTACCGCTGTGTATTCTTTTATTAATAATGAAAAAAAATCGTTTGAAGCATCTGCAAAGGCATTGGAAATTATAGAAAGAAATCAAGGTTCATCGCTTAATAATTTAAATTTATTAATGAATTTTTGCAATATAATTTAAATTATAAAAGTAAAAATATTAAACTAAATTTAAATATTAATTGCCAATTGTAAATCAGATAAAGTTTTTTATTTTATCAACGTAAGAACAAGGTAATATAAGCAAAAGATACCTAAAAAAAATTTTGATAATTATTGATTCATGAGATTAAGAAAATCTGCATTTGATTTTGTATTTTTTATTTTTTCTATTAAAAATTCCATAGCTTCAGGGGTGTCCATCGAAGATAAAACCTTTCTTAAAACCCATATTTTTTTTAATTGGTCTTTGTCTATAAGAAGTTCTTCTTTTCTTGTTCCTGATTTGTTAACATCTATTGCCGGAAATATTCTTTTTTCGGCAAGTTTTCTGTCTAAATTTGCTTCAAGATTTCCGGTGCCCTTAAATTCTTCAAATATAACTTCATCCGCTCTTGAGCCTGTATCTATTAAAGCTGTCGCGATGATTGTTAAGCTGCCGCCTTCTTCAATATTCCTTGCTGCCCCAAAGAATCTTTTTGGCTTGTGCAGCGCGTTTGAGTCAACCCCGCCGGAAAGAACCTTGCCTGAAGACGGTATTGTAACATTATAAGCTCTTGCAAGTCTCGTTATTGAATCTAATAAAATAACTACGTCTTTACCTGCCTCAACGAGCCTTTTTGCTTTTTCGATAACTATTTCCGCTATTTGAATATGTCTTTGCGGCGGTTCGTCAAAAGTTGAACTTATAACTTCGCCGCTGATAGACCTCTGCATATCAGTAACTTCCTCAGGTCTTTCGTCAATTAAAAGGACCATTAAAAATATTTCTTTATGATTAGCATTAATGGCATGGGCAATGTCTTTCAGAAGCATAGTTTTTCCGGTTCTCGGAGGAGCGACTATAAGCGCTCTCTGTCCTTTGCCTATCGGAATAAGCAAGTCCATCATCCTTGTTGAAATATTTTTAGGGTCAAATTCTAATTTGATTTTTTCTTGAGGATAAAGAGGCGTTAGATTGTCAAATAAAATCTTTTCTTTTGCAACTTCAGGGTCTTCAAAATTTACGCTTTCAACTTTTAATAAAGCATAAAATCTTTCATTGTCTTTAGGCGGTCTTATTATTCCGCTCACGGTGTCCCCTGTCCTAAGCCCAAATCTCCGAATTTGCGAAGGAGATACATATATATCGTCAGGTCCGTGTAAATAATTGGATTCTAAAGACCTCAAAAACCCGTACTGGTCAGGCAATATTTCGAGCACGCCTTCGCCGGTAATCAGCCCATTTTTTTCAGTTGTTTGATTTTTTTCGGTTTCAGCCTGTAATAACGCATAAATCAAATCCTGCTTGCGCATTCCCGAGGCACCCTCTATATTATATTCCTTAGCGATAGGCATCAGTTCAGATATTTTCTTTGTAGTTAATTCTTTTACATTCATAATTTCCTTTTTCCTTAATCTTAAATAATTAATTAAATTAAATTATATTCCATTTTGAATTTCTTCTTGCCTCAAATCTTCTTGATTCCGCTAAATCTATTGTAATTCTTTCAGTGCCGCCGTCATCTGGATACTGCGCAATGCCGGCATTCATGGATAGAATGCTATTATTTTGCTTTATAAAATAATCCTGAGCTTCCAAAAATATAGCGCTGATAATTTTTTTTGCATCTGTTCTGTTTAAATTTGGGAAACATATAATAATTTTGTTTCCGTATCTGGCCGCAACATCGTATGTTCTGATATGTTTTTGTATTAAGCTGCCAACAAAGCCGATAACTGCATCTCCGGCTTTGTGCCCCGATACGGAATTAAATTCGTTTAATTTATTGATAGACATTAGGGCTATCGACATAATGCCGCGCTCGCTGTTTGCTTTTAGTATTTCTTCAAATAATCTTTGATGAAAATATTTAAAATTGTAAAGACCGGATATGTTATCAAATTTTGAACATTCTGAAATTTCTTCGTCGAATTTTTTTATTTTAATTATGTATGAAAGTATTGAAAAAATAATATCAAAAGTGTTTTTTTTATCCGCCTCCGTGCAATCTGCGCTATTTTTAAAGCCCTGTACGGAATATACGACGACGCTTGTAGAAACATTGTTTTTTTCGTACTCAGATGTGAATTGATAAGCATATAATTCTTTTATGTTTTTATGTTCAAAATCTATTGCCTTTATATAATTTGATTCTGAGGAATTATCATTGAGATTTGCATAAAAAGATTTATTTTTATTAAACATACCAATCAAATGTTCGGCATCATTTTCGTTTGTATCCGATTGGATTTTTACGGCATACTCATGTGCAATGCCCCTTGAACTTATTAATTTAATTTCTTTATTATTTTTGATACTTAAAAACATGATTGCCGTAGCGCCGAAAACAAAATCAAAATTAATATTTACAAAATGCAGAATTTCTTCTAACGTTTTATTTTGACCTGCCACTTCCGTAAGTTCTTTAATAAATTTAAAACCTGAATATTCGCAGTTTTTTATTTTGTTGTTATTATTCATGTATATTATTAATAACCTCCTATTTATGTATATTATATTTAGTTAAAGCCATACACAGCCGTTATTATTTGTATTTTTTTATTTTTTAATAATTTAGACTATATTTAATTTGAATAGCAATTCTATTCTGCAAACAATAAACAATAACCATGCAGATTCAGAAATCAGATTAGAATAAATAATTTATTTATATATTTTATATATAACAGGATTTTATGGGCGATATATCAATTATTAGTATTGTTATTATTAATATTATTAAGAAAGTTTATTAATAAACATATTTGAGGGTTCAAAAATTTTAAACCGTAACTATTATTAATTATAAAATGGGATTTAGAAATTTTATAAGATTGACTAAATTGAAATTTATTTCTATTAATAAAATCTTCATACGTGAATCTTAGGATAGCTCTTTTTAATCTTTTGGAATAATCGCATATAACAAGGACAATTTTATCCATTTCTGAATAAAACCCCGATTCAAATATTACGGCTCCTTCAATCACGACCATTTTTGAATCGCAATGCAGTTCTAAAATGTCTTTAGTTTTTTTTCTTAATGCAGGGTGAATGATATCTTCCAATTTCTTTTTTTTAATTTTATCCGAAAAAATAATTTGCGCAAGAGCTTTTCTGTTAATGCCGCTATCTTTATTTAAAATGTTTTTGCCAAAAAAATCAACTGTTTTTTTATATTCGTCAGTATTTTTTTTTAATATCGTTCTTGATAACTCATCAAGATTAATTGTAAGAAACCCCGCATCCTTAAGAAAAGACAAAACGGTAGTTTTGCCTGAACCGATAGAACCTGTTAAGCCGATTTTTAACAATTTTTAAAATTCCCGATTATTAGCTTATATATTATAATTTTCCGATAAACGAAACAAACCTTGACGCTGTTTTATTTTTTCTATAACTGAAATAATTTTCATTTTCGTAAGTGCAGAGATTCATATCGCGTATATTTTCTTTGCGAAACCCTGAAGCAAAAAGAACATATTTTATTAATCCTTTTAAGTCAAATAAATATTCCGCCGGACTATCGCTATGACTGGCTTTTATTCCGCCGCCGTATACTATGCGGTTATCGTTTACGGCATCGCCATATTTTGCAGCAAAGTAGTTTTTATAATCTATGTTCTTATTTATAAATTTTTCGTATAAATCTTCTTTAACGGTATAACAATTTCTGCAAATCCCCGGACATATAACGACTATAACATTTTCAATATTTGCATTATAGTGATATTTTAGCATATCGGCAGAGTTAATTAAGATATCATTATATAAGCCGCGCCATCCGCAATGAACGGCTCCTATAGCCCCAGAACTCTGGGCATAAAACAGCAAAGGTATGCAATCCGCCGTTTTTATACACAACAAATAATTTCTCAGAGATGTAAAAATACCGTCTGCGTCAATTATTTTTTCAGAAAATTTATCGGCATCGCTTTCATTGACTGAAACTATGGTATTGCCGTGGACCTGATTTAATTCCGCAATTTTAAAATCATTTTCATCCTTGGTACAGCAATTTAATCTTACTTGTCTTATCAGGTCAAATCTTGCCGCTAAGTTCTTTGTCTGAAAATCTATGTTTTTATCCCCAAATCCGAGCGCAATGCTATTATTCCGTGCGCCGACGGGGCAATTACTATAATCTTTTTCATTTAAAAATATCATATTATACAATAGTTCGCAGCGCTTAGTTATCCGCTGCCGCACAGTATTCAGTATTTTCTAATCCCCATAACATATCCTGAGGCGGTTTGGCAGTAAAAATCATAAGCCGGTCTGTTTCGGGATGGACAAAAGATATTTTATATGCATGCAGCATTTGCCTGTTTATAAAACTAAACTGTCTGAATTCATTTTTATTTTTAAATTCAATTTTTTTGTAAATTTTATCGCCCAATATAGGATGTCCGGTTTCCAGCATAGAAACCCTTATTTGATGAGTTCTGCCTGTAAGAGGGGTTATTTCTAAAAGGCTTACAACGCCGTCTACGGTTTTTATTGTTCTGAATGATGTGAGTGAATGTTTGCCGTTAGTTTGCGATAGTTTCATTTTAATTTTATTTTTAGGGTCCCGTTCAATATAACCTTCTATCTTTCCTGCAGCTTCTTTAAAAACACCGTACACGAACGTTATATACGTTTTTTTAATAATCCTGTTTTTGAATTGTGCCGCAAGAGCGTTATGCGATTTATCGTTTTTTGCTATCAGCATAATTCCCGATGTATCTTTGTCTAATCTGTGAACTATACCAGGCCTTTCAACGCCGCCGATGCCGGAAAGGTCGGATATTTTACCGACTAAAGCATTGACTAACGTTTTTTCGCGTTCCCCTCTGGAAGGATGTACGCTGATGCCTGCAGGTTTATTTATGACTGCAAGCATATTATCCTCGTAAATAATATCTACCGGAAAATCGAAAGGTTTTAATGTGTCTTCCCTTATTTCAGGCTCCTCAACGGAAACTAGCGCGCCTGTTCTGATGAGCAGCGAAGGCTTTCTTATTATTAAATTATTTACAGATACGTTGCCCGCCTCAATTAATTTTTTAATGAACGACCTTGTAAAATTATTTAAATTATTTGTAAGCGCTATATCTAACCTGATTTTTTCGTCAGAAGAATAAAATGATTTTAGTCCCATGTTAATATTTTATATTTTACTCCCATAAAACACGTCCGGTCATTTCAGCCGGTATATTTATACCTAAAAGACTCAGTATGGTCGGCGCAATATCGGACAGTCTCCCCGGCTTCAGAGGAGGTATTTCATTTTTATAATTTGATACTATGCAAAACGGAACTGGATTTAAAGTATGATTGGTCATAGGAGCGCCGTTATCGTCAATCATAGTTTCCGCATTTCCATGGTCTGCCGTTACTATGCAGACGCCGTCATTTTCTAAAATCACGGGTATAACTTCACTGAGTGCGGAATTAACAGTCTCTACGGCTTTTACAGCAGCATCGTAATTTCCGGTATGTCCAACCATATCGCAATTTGCGAAATTGCATACAGATAAAGAATATTCATTAAGTTTTAATTTTTCAATAAGTGCGTCTTTAATCTTAAAAGCGCTCATTTCAGGTATTAAATCATATGTCCTGTATTCTCTCGGTGAAGGTATAAGCAGCCTGTCCTCATTTTTAAACGGTTCTTCGCGTCCGCAATTAAAAAAATAAGTCACATGCGCATATTTTTCCGTTTCAGCTATTCTGAACTGCTTTAATCCGCCGTTCGAAATTACCTCGCCTAAGATATTTTTATAATTCTGCGGTTCCACGATATATTTGTTCTTAAAAGAATCATCGTATTTTGCCATAGTTATAAAATTTTTAACCGGCTTAAATGAATTTCTGTCAAAAAAATTAAATGTTTCTAAAGAAAGAGCTTCCGTTATTTCTTTTGCTCTGTCGGCTCTATAGTTTATAAAAAGTACCCCGTCTTCAGGATGAATTCTGCCGTCTCTATGAGTGCCGTCTTGTTTCATTATGGACGGCGTTATAAATTCATCTGTAATGTCGCGAGAGTAGTTATCATTTATTGCTTCAAAAACATCGTTGTATATTTTTCCTTCCGCTTTGGTGAGCATATTAAAAGCGATTTGAACCCTATCCCATCTTGTATCCCTGTCCATTGCATAAAAACGGCCTATTGCAGTTGCGATTGATATTTTATCTTTCCTGTTTTCAATGCTGTCCGCAAGTTTTTTTAAAAAAGTACCGGAACTTTTTGGCGGTGAATCCCTGCCGTCTAAAAAACAGTGAATATAAATTTCTTTCGCATTATTTTCATAGAAAAAATTGAGCAGGTATATTAAATGACTCAATTCCGCATGAACTCCGCTTTCTGAAATCAAGCCCATTAAATGAACTCTTCCGTTGCCCTGTTTTACCGAATTTACAAAATTTAATAAAATAGAATTGGTTTTTAGCGTATCATTTTCTATTGCATCGTTAATTTTAGTTAAGTCCTGCATTAATATCCTTCCTGCACCGATGTTAGAGTGTCCGACTTCCGAGTTGCCCATAGTGCCGCTCGGCAGACCTACGTCTTTACCGTGTGCTTTTAGAACAGTAAAAGGATATTCTTTAAAGATGGCGTTAATAAAATCTGCTTTTGCATTTTTTACTGCATTACCTTTAATTTTATCCGATATGCCGAATCCGTCTAAAATTATTAATGATGCACTCTTATATTTTTTCATTTTCAGCCTCGCGATTATACAATATACGATACGCTATGTTAAATTAAAAATATTTTGCGGTTCTTCTTTGGCAAAAGATTCATATAATGAATTTGACCTGATGTTCATTGTATTCCATGAAAGACAAGAAGGACATAAGCTTGTATAATTTAACGAACTGTAATTGCATTTAGAACATACGAAAGGTAATTTTACAGGGTACTGGCTTTTTAAAGCTTTTCTGAAGGAAGATGCCGCTTCGTTTGTTTTTCCTCTTTTTAAATAGCATTCTCCGAGAAGCAGATATAATGAATTATCTTTAAATATAGAAAAAGGAATAATTTTTAAATTAGATATGGCTTCGTCAACCATCTCAATGCGCACGTAAAACTTTGCAAGGAATAGCCTGTACTCCCATTTTTCAGGATTATTATATATAAGTTCCTGATAAAATTTTATTATATTTTGAGGGCTGTTCGTATTAATAGCTGCATCTTCCATTTTTATAATCACCGCAAAACTATTTGTTTTTAAGAAAGCTTTTTCCCATAATTTGAATGCATCATTTGCTTTATCTTTTTTTATTAAAATATCCCCCAGAGATATATATGCGCCGGCAAAATATTTATCCTGCGAAATAACCTGATTGAATCTTTTTGCCGATCTTTCTAAATCATTTTCATTTTCTAACAAATATTTGCCATATTCATATTTTAGTCCTATCATGTCCCTTTCTTCTTTTTTATTTATATTCCTGTCCTTGGAATGGCTTAAAAAAAGTTTTGACATTTTATAGGCATTTTTCCATTCTGAATTTTTTATATACATGTCTTTAAGCTGAAGTATGGCATAAAGATTGTCCGGTGCAATTTCAACGGCTTTATTAAAAAAAGATGCTGCTTTTTCATAATTTTTATTGAGTTTATGCAAATTTCCGGCTTCATTAAGAGCCTTAACATTATTTGCATCTATTTCCAGCGTTTTGTTAATAAATGTTTCGGCAGATTTAAAATCTCCTTTATGTTTGTATATTTTAAATAATAGAATATATGCTTTAACGCTGTTATCATATTTAGAAAGATATTTTTTTAAAATATCGATTGCTCTGTCGTACTGGGCTTTAATATATAACTCTTCGGCTTTGTCTATTGAGTTGTCAATTTCCGTGATAATAAACTGTTTTTTGTTTTTCACCCAGTTTTTTAGATAAACGGTAATATTTTTTATTAGGGTTATGATAAGAAATAACAAAATGCCGATTAAAAAAGCGGCAAAAATGTAAAAAATTAAATAATAGTCCACTGCATTATGATTTCCGGGGAGATAGTGAAGCGGAATTTTTATCGGATTTAAAACATAAAGATATTCAAAAAATGCAACGAGTATTAAAATTAATATAAAAAGGACTATTAAATACATATGAATTTTATTATATGTTATATTCTGCTTGTTTCATTTGCTATTTATCTTCAATGGCAAGTTCTTTAGCGTCCGGCCATAAATTTTCAAGATTGTAAAAAGACCTATACGGCTCTACAAAAATATGTATGAGCATGTCGCCGTAATCCATCGCAACCCATCTTAAAGTGTCAGTCCCGTCAACCGCTATAGGCTTTCTTTTTACAGATGTTAAAACATTATCGGCTATAGCGGCAACCTGTCTGTCGGAGACTCCTGTGGCAATAATTATAAAATCCGCAAGTTGAGATACTTTTCTGATATCAAGAACGATAATATTTTTTGCCTTTTTGTCGGATAGATAATTTATAACTGCTCTTATCTCTTTATTGGTTCTCTTAAATTTTTTTCTCAGAACTTTTTTGCCGTTTCCGGCATTGTAGTCTATATTGTCTATATTGTCTATTGTTGAATTCACGTATTTTATTATAGTTTAGTTTAAACGGTTTATTTAATGTAAATTAAATTGTTAAACGGCAATAAAAATAAATAGTAAAATAATTTACAGCAAGATATATATAATTCAGTTTTATAATTATTTGCTAACTGTTATACGCGCCTGACCTTTATTATATATTTTTTATATAATAAAG
>JAKAFU010000058.1 GCA_021825865.1 bacterium | reverse complement strand
ATCGATTATTATGGGGCTTATCCTGACGGTATTCGGCTATTTTTTAACATTCAGACTGATTCATAATTTTGCGCCGGATATAATTATCAATTCAGCCGCTATTGCCTTAAGTTTAATATTTATAGGATTTTTTATGATTATATCAAGATATACTACAATCACCCACATTTTGGGTTTGCTCGTGATTGAAAACGGTATTTTTCTGTTTTCGGTTATATTAACGCCGACGCTGCCTTTAATAGTAGAATTAGTCGTTCTTTTCGATATTCTTGTCACTGTGGTTGCAATGTTGATTCTTTCAATGGTAATGAAAATAAAGACCGGTTCATTTTCAACGGGAATGTTAAACAGGCTCGTGGGATAATTTTATGAAAATATTAATAATATTATTTCTGTTTATACCTTTCATTGCAGGACTGTGCTCTTTTGTATTAAAAAATAAAAGAGCAGCAGAAGCGCTGACATTTATATCGTCAATTATTTCGCTCTCAATATCCGTTGTATTTCTAATCTATTTAATGGGCGAAAAAGGTTCCGCAGGCGTTATATCTATTTTTAATAATGCCGTAGTTATAGATAAATTTAGTGCTTATATTGTTTTATTAGTCGCGCTTATTTATTTTTTATCTTCCATGTACTCAATTTCCTACATGAAACTTGCCGTGAAAAATGAATCGGTTACGGCTGGCGAGTTTTTTCGTTATTATTTATTAATCAATCTGTTTGCTCTTACTATGCTTGTTGCGCCTATACTGAATAATATGGCGCTTTACTTAATTGATATTGAACTTACGACCATAACAAGCTCTTTTTTAGTTATCACCGAAATTACGGAAAAATCTATCGAAGCTGCATGGAAATATATAGTTGTAGTTTCAAGCGGTATTTCGCTGGCTTTATTAGGAACGGTTCTATTTTATCTATCGGGAAACCTGCACGGTATTTACGGTTTGCATGTGTCTTCGTTAGATTGGACTGTTTTAAGCGCTCATTCCGCATATTTGAACAAAAATTTAGTTAAGATAGCGTTTATTTTAATAGTTATAGGTTTAGGCACTAAAGTAGGACTTGCACCGATGCATACATGGGTACCCGATGCGTATTCAGAAGCGCCGTCTCCCGTGTCCGCAATGCTTGCTGCTTCTTTAGAAAATGTTGCGCTGTACGGTATTATAAGATATTTTAATATTGCAGGAGGAAGCACCGGTTTTAATTACCCTGAGACGGTACTCGTTGCAGCAGGAATTTTTTCTATATTTGTTGGTATTATGGGTATAATCAATCAGAATTCTACTAAAAGACTTTTTGCATATTCAAGCATTGAACAGATGGGCATTATAAGTTTGGGTTTCGGACTTGGCGGTGTTTTCGGAACATTCGGCGCGCTTTTTCAAATGCTGGCCCATAGTTTATCAAAACCCATAATGTTTTACGGCTCAGGAAATTTGCTTCACAAATATAAAACAAAGGAGATTAAAAATATAAAAGGGGTTATCTATACGATGCCCAAAACTGCTTTTTTATACATAGCAGGGGCACTGACCCTTGTGGGAGCTCCGCCTTCCGCCGCATTTATCGGTGAATTTTTAATACTTCTTGAAAGTTTTAAAAAAAGCGATTATTTTATATCTGCGCTGCTGATAATATTACTTATTGCAGCTTTTATTGCAATATTGGCAAAGCTCAATTCAATGATTTTTGGAGTCTCGGACGGAAATACAAAGATATATGACGTGAATAACGTGCAGCTCAAAACAGGCGATTTCGGTGCGGCTTCATTAGTACCTATGGCTATACCGCTAATACTAACAATTTTTTTAGGGTTATATATTCCGTCGCCGCTAAAGTCTTTTTTAGATGGAATAGTACACATAATAATCAAATAGAACAGGCATAAAAATAAAAATGTTTAAAAAATTTTTAGGCGATTATGAATTTATCTGGGGTCCGGTTAAAAAAGGCGTATGCGAATCTTCATATTACCATTTTTTAACTTCAAGCGAAGAATTGCACGAACTTGATATAACACTCGGTTATAAAACCAGAAATGCAATGAATGCCGCAAAGGGAAAAAGAAATTTATACGAACAGATTCTAATCATGGAGCGGATAGCGGGAACGCATGCGTTTGCAGCTTCCTTAAGCTATTGTCTTGCTGCGGAGGATTATTTCGGGCTAACAGGCAAACTGCCGGATTGCGTCAAATTAATAAGAATGTTTTTTGCCGAATTAGAAAGATTGAGAAACCATATAGAAAATTTATCCGAAATATCCGGTTCGACATATTTAGAAGTGCCGTCTTCGCTATACGCATATTATGCCGAAAAAATTAAACAGATTTCATCGGAGATTGTATTTTCAAGATATCTTATGGGTATTAACACTGTTGGCGGGGTAAGATTATATAACTTATCCGGCCGTGAGTTTATTATGAATAATAGTAATAAAAATAATGCTTTTACCGATGATAAGGCGGCTGATTTTAAACGTTTTGAGTATATAGCAACAGAAGTAGGCTCTTATATAAAAGATATTGAGAAAATAATAAAGCAGAATTCGGAAACTAAATCGCATATTGACAGATTGAAAACTACGGGGAAAATTAATGCTGAAATTGCCGAAAAACTTCATGCTGAAGGCGTTGTTGCTAAAAGCGCAGGGATTAATCGCGATTTAAGATTAAAACATCCTTATCTGCTTTATAAAGTTCTTGCTCTAAAGCCCGTTTTATATAATGACGGCGATGCGCTTTCAAGGTATCTTGTAAGGATAGGCGAGATAAGGCAGTCGTTTGATATTATTAAAATTTGTTTTGAAAAATTGACAAAAAATATGTCAAAACAGCATATAGATGATATTCATGAGCAAGGAAAAAATATCGGTGATACCGGCAAGCTGCAGCATGATATGCGCAGTATATATAATTATGGCAGCAGCGGCAGCGGGAATAATAGTCGCAGCGATAACTTCAGCGGCAGTAATAATGATGATGGCAATAGCGATGAACATACCGGTGTTGAGCGGAACTTGTTTTTATCAGGCGTTCCGCACAATAAATACGGTTTTGGTTCTGTTGAGTCGTCGGAAGGTCCGATATTTTGTATAACCGGAGGATTTGACGGCAAAATTTTTAAAAAAATCAATATTAAATATCCATTTGAAAATAACTTTAGGGTGTTTAAACATTTTACTAAAAATACTATGATGATGGATTTTAATATAAACGAAACGAGCTATAATTTTTCGGTTGCTGCATGCGATAAATAAAGATAAGTAAATATAATAGTAAATATAATAAATAAAATTAAATTTAAACAGGCAGAATAGTTAATAATTTATCGGGGCAGATTTTAATGGCTATATGGACATATAACGGGTTAAAATTCGGAATTAAATCGGTAAATTTTCCAAAGGAAAACGATTTTTACGAAGGTTTTTTTTCGTATTTAAAATTTGATGCCGATAAATGCTTAAACTATAAAGAAACTTTAACCGCTAATGGTTTACCGTGTTTAAAATGTCAGGAAGCGTGTCCGACCGGCGCAATCGATATTTTAAATAGTTACGATAGCAAAAATAGCGCAAATTATGCAAATGGCGCAGAAGCAAAACACATAATAGACATAAAAAAATGCATATATTGCGGATTATGCGTCTCGGAATGTTCAAATATAGCCGAAGCCGTCAGTTTTTCCAACTTTATCGGTAAAGACAATACTAATGAAGCTAATGTTAAAAATGATATAAAAAATAATGTTAAAAAAAGCGGTAAAAAAAAGTTTGGTTTTTTTAAAAAATCTTTATTCGTAAAGCATATAGATTCAGGTTCATGCGGAGCATGCGAATCTGAAATAGCGGCATTGAATAATCCGTATTACAACATGCACAGATTAGGAATATTTATAACGCCGAGCCCCAGATTCGCCGATGTAATATTGCTGAGCGGCGTATTTACAGATAAAATGTCCGAGATTTTTTACAATGTGCTGGATAATACTCCGAATCCGAGATTCATAATTCTTGCAGGCGTATGTCCTATATCAGGCGGCATCTGGAGCGGTTCCGGCGGGCTTGCAGGCGGTTCTGAAAGTCTGTTAAATAATTGCGGTTTCTTAAATAATAAAAAAAACGGCGATATTTTAAAGACTGAAAATATAATATTGGTGCCAGGATGTCCGCCAAATCCATTTATGATACTTAACGCACTGCTGTCGGTAAAGTCAGGCGATTTTGCAATTTAAGAAATATAATTATAATAAAATAATAATGATAAGCGATGCGGGGGTTGTTATACCGGCAATTAATTAATAATAAAAACAGCAAGAAAAAATAAAAACTAAAAATCTTATAACTTAAAATAACAATAAAAAATAATAACTAATAATAAGTAATAAAGTAATAAAAAAAGACGGAAAGATAAACTGATATGAATAATTTTGCGGATAATCAGGCGGCGTATATCAATTTTTACTATTTGTTTATGATTTTTTCTCTCGGCGGAATAGCTGTTTCATTTTCAGGCATGATTTTTGAAAAATTTAATAAAGCTTATATTGCAGGCAATATTCTTTATATGGCTGCATCCCTTTTTGCGGTGATATCAGCCCTGTCTTTTTTTATCAAGCCCGCTTATAATTTTTTTAATCTGTTTAAATTTAACTTTGATTATGCCGGCGGCAGCGTGCTATTCAGTATCGGCAGATATTTTCCGGCAGGCGGCATACTTATGAGATTAGATTCGCTGAGTGCTTTTTTTATTTTATTTTCTTTCAGCGTATTTTTTTATATTTCTCTATATCAGATAAAATATATTGAAAGATTTAAAGAAAAAATTAATTT
>JAKAFU010000030.1 GCA_021825865.1 bacterium | reverse complement strand
TTTGCATTTTTTTAACCTTTTCGTTCAGCTGTATAATTTTATTATTTTCTATAGAGTAATTTTTATCAAATCTTTGTAAAAAGAAATCATTATTTATTAAATAGATAAACACTAAAAGCAATAGAAATATTAAGAAAAATTTGTTATTTCTTAAATTATTAAAAAACTCTTTTATTTTTTCAAAATATTTTATAATCAGAGTTTGCATTTTAAATCAAAAGTATAATAATTATTACCTTTTTTTATTTTTTTTTCAATGCCTGATAAATATATTTTTTTAAATATCTTCATCTTTTTAATATTTTTAATATAAACGGAAACATCTTTCAATGACATACTGTTGCCGTCAATGATAAAATTTCCGTTATTTGACGATAGACTGGTGAGCCATATGCCGTCAGGCATCGGAAATTTAATTATTTTGATAAATTTTTTATATTCTTTCTTCTTTAGCCGATTTAACTTATTAATTATTAATGAATCTTTTTTAAGTGATGTTTCTATTTTTTCTTTATTCAGAATTGCTTTTTGAATTGTTGTATAAATTATATTATTATTTCTAATGGTTTCCAATTTCTGATTTAAATTAAAGACGACTGTTCTCGCATTATTTGTTTTACCGTATATTATATAATCATATCCGGATAAGATAAAAATATAGCCGACCAAAACGATTAAATAAACAATGACCTTATTTCTTCTGGCTATATTTATTTTATCGCTTAACGGCAATAAATTTATTCTGGTTTTATTTTTCTTTTTTTTAACGCTGGATTTTGCCATAAGCTCTTTGTTTATTTCCCAAGCATAAGCCCAAATGCAGGCAGCATAATATCCAGTATATCAAATAAATTATTTTCGTCATACAGAATATAATTTGATAAGATTTGTCCGTCTAAGTTCATATTCGTAATTCCGTTATTGCTGCCGATGCTGCCGTCATCGGTATAATTATTAATGATATTGCTGTCATTGCCATCATTGTTGCTGCTGTCCGGTAGTTTATTGCTATTATTTGCTTTGCGTACATTTTTTGCAGCAGTTTTATTTTTATAAATTTTTTTGTAAAGTTCTGCCGAAAGTTTTATTAAAGGCTGAATTTTATGTTCCTTTTTATTTTTTTTATTATTATTTTCATCGTTATCACAGGCTGCATCAACTTTGCCGCGATTATTTCCTGCATTATGATTATGTTTGTCTGTGCTGCTGCCGTTGTCTAATAATTTCAAAATGCTCACCGTTTCTGCCTGTATATTTGTTAAATTAGATATTATATTTTTAAACATTTCATTGTTTGAGTAAACCCCCGATATATATATTTTTTCAATTGGTTCTATTGATTTTCCGGCATAATAATAATCAACTGTTTTTTGAATTTCAGCGCTTATAGTTTCCCCTGCTTCATTTATATTTTTAGTATTTTTGATGATATTAATTTCTTCAATATTTCTTTCAAAGATTATCGTATTTTTATATATGATTATTATCTTTATTGAAATAAGATTAATGTCTATTAGCAGATAATGCAAACCGGCATTATTCCCATAAATAAATAAATTTGCATTATACAGACTGGTTGTTTTAGATTCTATAGACCTGAGCTTAATATCCGCATTCGCAAAAATTTTAGCTAATTGTTCGGAATATTCTTTTTTGGCGACGTATGCGGTCGTTAAAAGGGTGCAGCTCCCATCTTCATTTTCCTGACAGGTGTAAATGTAATCGTAAACAATTTGAGACAGAGGAAATGGAGATTTTTTCTTTACCTCATATTCTACAGCTTTGACAAGGTCAGGTTCAGGCATTTCTGGAAGTGAAAAATTATAATTATAAATATAATCATCGTTTAAAACTGTAAAAACATTTTTTTTACTGAACTGTCTTAAAGCGAACGCTTT
Organism: bacterium; assembly: GCA_021825865.1. GTDB lineage: Bacteria > SZUA-79 > SZUA-79 > Acidulodesulfobacterales > Acidulodesulfobacteraceae > Acididesulfobacter. The sequence goes on along the minus strand of JAKAFU010000030.1, from coordinate 18,747 downwards.
TTTTATTTCTTCTGCTATTAAAATATTTTCCGTGTTTACTGAATTATCATTATAGGCTGTTGCATCAATATCATTTTGGTTAAGCTTTTCAAGCGAAAAATTATTTATAATATAGGTCTTATTTTTCTTAGTCGCTTCAATGATTTTAATATAATTGTAGTCTATTATGACTGCCGTGAAGGTTTTTGACATATATGTTATATCTGCAATTGTTAAGAAATTTAAAGAACGTAAGATATTATTTATTATCTAATATCTGCCTATCAACTGCCTGCCGTCCATTTTTATTTATTAACTGTTTATCTATAATCTAATATATATTATATATATATTTATATATATTAGTGTATATATTATTTAATATCTTTATCAATTACCTGCCTTCCATTTTTTTTATTTGTTATGTGCTTGCTTATCTATAACCTATATGTATTATATATATTATTCTATATTTGCATATAGAATACTTATTAGTTAGCGGATAATATCTAATATTTTAATATAATTATTAAAAAATTCAAATATTATACTTTTAACTGTAGTATTGTTAAGATTTTTAAAATCAAAATCTTCGGCTCTGAAGCAGGATATATTTTTAAAAATAATAGCTTTATTTGATTTATTAATTTTATTTCCGTAATTTATTATGTCGCATGTAAAATATTCATTGTTTATAATTTTTTTAAAATTAAAATTTAAATTGTTATTTAATGTTTTATTTACAGGAGGGATATCTGTATTTCCTGAATCGGCACTGCTGCGGGAATTGTACGTATTTTTTATTTTTCTTGTTATAATATTGTCTATCAGAGGATTTTTTATGCAGAATTTGGGCTGTTCATTCAGTACTCCGTAAGGCGCCATTAGTCTCAGCTTATTTATAAGTTCACTGCTCATATTATCGGCCGACAGTTCTTCGTCATAGTTAAATTTGCAGCCGGTTTTGGCATAAGAAACATCCTGTTGAAATTTATCCGAATTTTTTCCCCATAATTTATTTGCAGCGTCAATGAAGTTTCCAAATTCGTTTTTTTTAATACTTAAGCCGCAAGCCAGCTTGTGTCCGCCAAATTTTATAAAGAAATTTTTAAATTGTTTTAAAATTGAATAAATATCAATATTTTCATATGACCTTGCAGAACCTATAAAAATATTTTCTTTATATCCTGACAGCAATAAAACGGGTTTCATTAAAGATTCGGCTAATCTTGACGATGCTATTCCTATTACTCCCGGATGCCATGAATCGTCGGATAAAATAATTACGGGATTTGAATAATTCGCGCCGTCCATCTGATTTATTTTTATAATTGCGCTATTAAAACATTCTGTTTCTAATTTTTTTCTTTTTTTATTCAGTTCTTCTAATTTTAAGGACAACGTTCTTGCCTGTTCGTAATCCTGTGACATAAGTAATTCTACGGCGATATTAGGATTTCCCACCCTGCCTGATGAGTTAATTTTTGGAGCTATTTTCCATGCAATATCCGATTCAGTCGCATTGTCAAAGCGAAGATTGCAGATTTTTTTTAATTCTTTTATTCCCGGTCTCGGTTCATTATTAATTATTTTAAGCCCGTAATAAACCAGAAGTCTGTTTTCGTCATACATAGGCACAATGTCGCCGACAATCCCTATACATACAATGTCGAGGAAATCTTTTAAATTTGGATAAGAACTTATTAAACCATCGTCAAAAAGTTTTTTTCGGAGAGCCATTGCCAGATTGAATGCAATTCCTACGCCGGGTAAGAATTTAAAAGGAAATTTATCGCCTTCTTGTTTGGGATTAAGTATTGCGGCCGCAGGAGGAATTTTGTCAGGGACTTCGTGATGGTCGCATATAACAACGTCTATATTGTTAGAATTTGCATATTCGACAGGTTCGTAATTAGTAATACCGAGGTCAACCGTAATTATTAGCGAGACTGGTTTTCCATTTTCGCAGCCGTTATCGGCTATCAGTTCATTTATTGGTTCAATGCCAAGTCCATAGCCGTGCTTAATCCTGTCCGGAATTTTATATATTATATTATTGTCAGATGTGTTTTTACTGCCGTTGATGTAAGCGTTGCGGCTTATATTATCCGCATGATTGTTTTCGGAGCTTCCGTTTACTCCGTTTTCATTATGATTGTTATCATCATTTACATTTTTTATGTTATCGCCGTTTCTATTTATAGCAATTCCCGCGCTTTTATTACCCGTGCTGCCGCCATTATTGCTGCTGCTTTCGGCTTTTACGATATATTTATTAATTTCTCTGAGAAAAAGAACTAAAAAAGACGTCGCGGTGATTCCGTCAACGTCGTAATCGCCGAAAACACATATTTTTTCATCGTTTACTAGTGCATTAGCTATACGGTTTACCGCTTTATCCATATCTTTCATAAGAAACGGATTATGGAGATTTTTTAACGAGGGTTCAATATAGTTTGATATGTAATTATATATATAATTATCTAAAATTTCCGTTGAAATGCTTACGGGCTCTACATCGAAAGTATCCGCGGGTGAATCCGGAACATTGAAATCATTCGATTCTCTTGCGTCTCCCGTATTTTCTGCATCAGTTGAATTATAAGAATTGGAATCGACAGTTATGATGCCGGATAATACGCTATTTCTGCTTAATGCACTATTATTCCTATTACTATCGGCTGTATTATTATAACCGTTGTCAGCGCTTTCGGCGGTTTCGCCTACGCTTTTGTCTTTTTCTGATATGAACAGATTCAAAAATGCCGGTTCAAAACAAAGCTGAGAAAATATTCTTTTTGAAATAATAGATTTAGTAAGATTACTTAACTGAAATTTATCTAAATTATTTTTAATTGATAAAAAAATTACTTCGCTGTCATATCCGTACTTCTTCAAGTTTGGAAAGTCTGTATCGTCATTTTCATTATTATTTATAATATTTTTCATTGAATATTACCATAATAGGGCTTGCTATGAAAATCGAAGAATACGTTCCGATTATAACGCCGAAAAGGAGCGTAAAAGCAAAATCATGCAGCACCGACCCTCCAAGAAAAAATAATGACAGAACGACTAATATAACAGTCAATGAAGTTACCACAGTTCGGGTTAAAACTTCATTTATGCTTTTATTTACCAAATTTTTTAAATTAATAGACTGTTTTTGTTCGCTTGAAAGCTTAAGATTTTCCCTTATTCTGTCAAAAACAACGACTTTATCCGTTAAAGAATATCCGGCAACAGTTAAAATAGCCGTTATTACAAGAAGAGTAATTTCTTTATCAAATATAAATATAATTCCAAGAAGAGCAAGTATATCATGGGCAAGCCCGATTGCCGCCGCCGCCCCGAATCTGAATTCAAATCTCCATGTTATATATATAACAATACTTATTATAGCTATAATGATTGCGATAATAGCATCTTTCGTCATGCTGCTGCCGACTGACGGACCGACCATTTCATTGCTTATTACTTTGAAAGGGTTGCCCGGAGAAGATTTTTTCACTAAAGATTTTAATTTATTTGCATATTTCGTAATATTATTGCCTATTAATTTTGTTTTAATAATACATTCGTTCTTTCCTTTAAATTTTATAATTTTTATATCTTTAAATCCGCCGGACGTTAATGATTTTCTGACTAGCGGAACATTAAGCTTATGTTTAAAAAGAAGCTGCATTGTTAAGCCGCCGGTAAAATCTATACCTATATTGGCAGTGCCTAGAAGCATCGTAATGACCTCTATTATTCCGAGAATAACAAGTACGGAAGATATTACAAAAGAAATTTTCTTTTTTCCAAGAAAATCAAAATGCGTATTTCTTATAAATTCCACTTTTATCGGCTCCTTATATGCTTAATTTTTCAAGTTTTTTCTTATTTGCTACAATATCAAAAATAACCTTTGTTCCTACCAGAGAAGTAAAAAGATTAATAATAATACCTAATGAAAGAGTAACTGCAAAACCTTTAACCGGACCTGAACCGAAATAAAATAAAACGGCAGCCGTTATTAATGCTGTAACATGAGAATCAAGTATAGTAAAGAACGCCTTATTATAACCGTTTTCTATTGCAATAGGAATCGGTTTATTTTCTCTGAGTTCCTCCCTTATTCTTTCAAATATAAGAACGTTTGCATCGACAGCCATACCTATAGTGAGAATTATACCTGCAATGCCGGGCAGAGTGAGCGTTGCACCGAAAAGAGACAGTGCTGCCATAAGAAAAAGAATATTTTCGAGCAAAGCAAAATCTGCAATAAGTCCCGATAATTTATAATAAAATATCATAAATCCGATAACAAGGATAAGCCCGACTACTGCCGCTACAATACCGTCATGTATAGAATCAGCGCCAAGCGTAGGTCCTATTGTCACATCCTGCATTATTTTTACCGGAGCCGGCAGAGCGCCTGAACGCAGAGCTATAGCAAGGTCATTTGCTTTCGCCATGGTAAAATTGCCAGAGATAGTGGCGTTTCCTCCTGTAATAGGTTCTTCTATAACAGGAGCGGAATTTACATTATGGTCTAATATGATAGCAAGTCTTTGTCCTGTATATTTTGTAGTAACAGCTGCAAATTCCTTTGTTCCTTTAGAATTAAATGAAATTGCGACGATTGGCTGATTATATTGATTTATTTGGACATTGGCGCTTGAAATATTAGTTCCGCTCATTAAAACTGTTTTATTAATAAGATAAGGTCTTTTTATCGTTTTATGCGTATATTTATTGTAAGTAGTATGGTATAAAATTTCATCTCCTGCAGGTATGCTGCCGGACAGCGCTTTTTTTAAGCTGTTTTTATCATCTACCAGTTGGAAGGTTAATCTGGCAGTTTTGCCTATCAGACTGACAGCCTGTTTTACATTTTTCACACCGGGGAGTTCAAGAACGATAGTATTTTTACCCTGTCTTGCGATATTAGGATTTACTAAACCAAACTGGTCTATTCTGTTGCGCATGACCTCTAAAGCACCGCTGACGGCTTCTTTTTTGAATAAAACTACGGACGATTTTTTGAATATTATTTTATCCCCGACAAGTTTTAAAGAAGGATGGCGTTCGGAAATAAATTTCATTAAAAATGGTTTGTTTTTTAGCAGTTTTCCTTTAACGGATAAGTAACTTTTATTGTACGCAAGGTTGTTTTTGCTGTATCCTTTCGAAACGGTAAAAGCCGCAATATCAGAATAATCTTTGTATAATTTTTCATTAATAGCTTTGTTAGTCTGGACTTTTTCAACAAGATAAAGACCGCCTTGAAGATCTAATCCAAGATGCATTTCGGCGTTTCCGATAGCCGCTTTCCACCATGAAGGCGTGTTGGGGTAAATTGACGGAACTATTGAAAATAAAGATACGATAATTAAAACGGTTATAAGAATTACTCTTGTTTTAACAGGTTTCATAATATTGAAAAATAATCCTCTTTAATATTTAGTATTAAATTCATTTTATCTATCAAATTAAATTTACGGCAAATAAGTTTAAGACATTTTTTGTTAGCGGCAATAATAATATCGTTTGCTTTTTCTGTTAAATTAAATTTACGGCAAATAAGTTTAAGACGCCTTAGTCGCTATAGTATTTTTCGCAACCTTAATTTTAACATCTTTTGCTATTTCAAGTGTAAATACCTGGTCTGCAATTCCGGCAACGACTCCGTAAATACCGCCGTTAGTTATTACCTGGTCGCCTATCTTTAAAGAATCAATCATTTTTTTATGGTCTTTTGTTCTTTTTTGCTGCGGTAATATTACAAGAAGATAGAATATAACCACTATTGCGATTAGCGGAGCAAAACTCCAAATTTCCGACTGGAGAGAACTTCCTCCGACGGCTGCTCCTGCTGCATAAGCATTTGTGGGATAAAATAAATTTAATACATCAGATAGAATTTTCATTTTTTTTACCTTTTTATTTATTGATTAGATTAAATTGATATAATTTATTATATTTTGATTTATTATTCTATTCAAATTTTTAATTAAAGTAAAGGGTAAATCTAAAAAATAAGTGTTAAATTATAAAAAATAGGAAAATTAAGGAAAGATGCCGTTTTTATAAATTATAACAGACTTATTTGCTGAAAATTGCCGTAGAACATCCTGCTTATAGCTTTGGCGATATTGATGAGCATACCGGTTTAAAAATACCGGTTTAAATAATTTTTATTTATTATTGTAAAGAGGTATCTTCCGGCAGTGAGGCTATTTGCTGTCTTTTTTCTAAAAAATCATTTTTATAGTTTGTGAAGCTGCCGTCATTTATAGCTCGTCTGATATTTAATATCATATTTTGATAAAAATGAAGATTATGTATCGTCAGAAGTCTCTGTGAAAATATTTCTTTGCTCATGAAAGCGTGTCTTAAATAAGCCCTGGAAAAATTTAAACAGGCGTAGCAGCCGCATTCATCGTCTATAGGCTGTTTTTCAAATTTATGGACAGAGTTCTTAATATTTAAATTACCTTTAGATGTAAATGCAAATCCTGTTCTTGCGTTTCTTGAAGGCAAAACACAGTCAAACATATCAACGCCAAGGCTTACGGCTGTTATTATATCTTCAGGGGTGCCGACCCCCATTAGATATCTCGGCTTATTTTCAGGCAGTTTAGAAACTGAAATACCAAGCATATCACGCATTGTTTCCTTATCTTCTCCTACTGCAAGACCGCCTATGGCATATCCGTCGGCATTCAGTTCGGATAAATATATTGCCGATTTTTCTCTCAAATCATCAAAGAAATTACCTTGGGATATTAAAAAAATTAAATTGTTTTTTTCTTTATTTTTTGCGTTAATTGAACGTTCAGCCCATTTTAAAGTTATATCGAGGTCTTTTTCTGCTATTTTTTTTGATACGCCCGGACCTGAGAAAACATCTAAAGGCATTATTATATCCGAATCAAAAGTTTCCTGCAGTTTGACAACTTTTTCAGGCGTAAAAATATGGATTGAGCCGTCGATGTGAGACATAAACTCCGCGCCGCCGTTGCTGATTTTTGCAAATTTAGACAGACTGAATATTTGAAAACCGCCTGAATCCGTTAATATCGCGCCTTTATAATTTGTAAAATTTCTTAGAGAGCCGAATTTTTCAATAACTTCCATACCGGGACGCAAAAAGAGATGATAGGTATTTGAAAGCATTATTTTAAAACCTTCATTATAAAGTTCTAACGGAGAGATTGACTTTACAGTACCCAACGTTCCGACCGGCATAAAAACAGGTGTATCTATTGTTTCGTTTTTTGTGCGAAGCTTGCCGGTTCTGGCATTACTTAAAGGGTCTTTTTTTATAATTTCAAACATATATTGTTATTTGTTATATAGTATTTATATAGTATATATAGATATGTAAATAAATAAATCCGACTGTTTTTAATGTACTTTTTAATGTTTTAATTTATTTCTTATTTTAATTTTTAATCATTAGATTTAATCATTAATATATGATGTATTACGTACAATGTATTATGTTATATATATTATACGCATATGTTCTGTTATGCCATATTATATATTATATAAAAACATTGCATCTCCGTAACTAAAAAATTTATAGCCGTTATTCATAGCTTCTTCATATAATATTTTCATTTTATCTAAGCCTATTAATGCGCTGAGCATAATGAAAAGAGAAGATTTAGGCTGATGAAAATTAGTTATCAGATTCTTAGTTATTTTAAATTTATAGCCGGGGTATATATATAATGAGGTAATCGCATCGCTTTCGGGGCGAACCGTACCGTCGTCGCCGGTTGACGATTCTAAGCATCTTACTGAAGATGTACCGGTAGCGAGCAGTTTATTCCCGTTTTTGAGCGCATTATTGATTATGTTTGCCGTTTTTTCCGATATCTTATATCTTTCTTCATGCATATTATGGTTCTCAATATTTTTTTCACGCACCGGCGCAAATGTTCCTAATCCTATATTCAATGAAATATCTGTAAAGATACCGCCTTTATCTTTTATTTTATTAATAAGATTTTCCGTAAAATGCAGTCCGGCAGTAGGAGCTGCAACTGAAAAACCGGAATCTTCCTTTGCATATATCGTTTGGTAATAAACTTCATCATTCTTATCGGTTTGTCTTTTGATATATGGAGGCAGCGGAACGGCGGCGCAATTGTCAAATATAAAATTATAATCGTTCTCATTTTGAATTATTATTTCCCACGTATTTTCCCCAATGTGATTTGCAGCGGTAATAAAAAAATTATTATATCTGCTACCGTCATTATAACTATTATAATTATCGCAGCAGCCACGCTCATTTCTTCTGCTATTATTTTCTTTAAAATCGAAATATTCCGATGTGTGCTGATTGTCATCGGCGGTGTTTTTTTCACTGTTTGAAGGCAAAACTACAATTCTTTCATTTTTTTTTATTTTTTTATGTGTTTTAAGCAAACATTGTAAGGTAAGAGGAAAAGCAATTTTGTTCGGAAAATCCAGTATAAAAATCTCAACCTTTCCGCCCGTCTCTCTTTTGCCGAATATACGCGCTTTTTTAACATAAGAGCTGTTAACGGTTATTACATCGCCGGGATTAATATAATCAATAATGTCGTAAAATTTTTTATGCTCTATCGTAAATTTTTTTACGTTAACGGCAAGAAGCTTAGATTCGTCTCTATTTTTAAGAGGATACTTTGCAATAAGCTTTTCGTCAAAAAAATAATTAAAATCTTCTATATTCATATATTTTAAGTTATTTTAGGCTGCATTTAATTTTAATATTTTAATGTATGTATGTATCACACTGTTTGCATAATATATAACAATTTGAAATAGTGAGCCGCTACCGCCTAAGAGGCGGGGTCTTCTTGTTTATTTTTTCTGATAAATTAAACAGCGTCTGCAAAGAAATATCAAAAAAAAATAAGAAATATTTAAATCTTGAGTTTTTTTTCGTATTATATCATAATAACCGTAAATATATAAATATAAATAATTGCTATGTTAATAATTATTATAATGTCTATAATATTATAACTATAAATAATTGCTATGTTAATAACTATTGCAGTGTTTATTGTAAAATAACTTTTGAAATGTCTGCTTCTTAACTAAAAATTGAAAATAATAATTAAATAAAATAAATAGAATAAATAAAATAAGATAAAATAAAATAACTAACGATGAATAATAATGTGTAAGGACAATAATCTATTTATAACTTTAGAAGGGATAGACGGCTGCGGGAAAACAACCGCGGGACATGAACTAAAAAGCAGACTTGAGAAAAGAGGCTACAGCGTTTTCTACACTATGGAACCGACAGACGAACCTCTGGGTGCTTTTATCAAGAAATATATTTTAGGAGACAGTGAAAAGGATAATGATAAAGACGACAATTTCAGCAATTGTGAAGACAATAATATAAGCAAAGATAAAGATAATGATAAAAAAAACAAACCGCTGCACGAATATATTAATACTTTAGATGAAATTTCTTATAAATTAATTTGTCTGTTTTTGTTTTCATCTGATAGGGCGGCTCATTTGAGCAGTATTAAAAATAAAATTAAAGATTATGACATTGTTATATGCGATAGATTTACAGATTCTACATTTGCCTATCAAAGTTTTGATGAAATTGAAGATAAAGCTAAGATAGACAAAGCTAAAGAATTTATTCTTAAAGTAAACAGTTTTATTCTTGATATAAATGATATAGAAATAGATAGAACTTATCTGCTTGATATAGACCCTGAAATAGCCGGTAAAAGAATATCGAAAAAAGATGTCAAGAGCTTATATGATATACAATCTGTCGATGTTTTTTCAAAAATAAGAGAAAACTACTTATATCTTTATGAAAGATATAAGAGTAGAATATGGCTGATAAACGCTTCTCAAACTACGGATGATATAGTATCGGAAATTTTATCGGATATGGATTCTTTATTGCCGTGAATACATAAATGTATTATCAGCAGTATTATTTATTAGTATTATTATAATGTTATCAATGTCTTATCATCTATCGGCGCAAAATGTCTTTGCAATCATGTATGGTATTATTATAATGCTATCAATGTGTTATGAATCCTATAACTGTCTAAGAATTTAATAAATTATGTAAAGACATTAAAGCAAAGATATTAAAAACAGAGATATTAAAGCAAAGATATTAATATTATTATGAATGATTTTCCTTATGGATTTTCAAAGGTACTTGGACACAAAAGCGAACTGGCTTTTCTAAATAGTCTGATTTTACAGGATAGAATTCCGTCCGGTCTGATATTTTACGGTCAGGAATCGATAGGAAAAAAATTTACCGCTTTTTCATTTGCCTCATCTGTGCTGTGCTTAGATTTAAATTTTAATAACGGCAACAGTAAAAAATTAATCGGCAGCGAAGACCGCAATGGCGACCGCAGCAGTAATTTAAATAATTCCTCTTCAGCATTGCTTGAACCGTGCGGAGAATGTTCATCCTGCGTTGGAATACTTAATAAAACAAATTCCAATATAATTTATATAGAGCATGAAAAAGGACTGATAAATATAGACAAAATTAATGGATTAGCAAGGTCTCTTTCGCTTTTGCCTGCGCACAATACACATAGATTTGTTATTATAGACGATATTTCTAGAATGAATGCAGGCGCAATGAACTCAATCTTAAAAATTTTAGAAGAACCTCCGGAAAAAACGGTTTTTATTTTGATAGCGGCAAATTTAAATAATATTCTGCCTACCATAATATCAAGATGTATGATTGTAAATTTTAAACCTATAAATGAAGAAATATTATTCGGCTATGCTAAAAATTACTATAATGACAACGGCAATAGAAATAGCAACGGTAATAATAACGACGATGTTAATATAGACAATAGAGACAACAGAGAAGATAAAGAATATAGAGAAATTAAGGGGTTCAATAACGACGACGATATACTAACTGCGTATGTAAGGCTCGCAAGAGGCAGTATATCAAATTTAGCTAATTTAATGTCAGGAAATTACATAAAACTCAGAAATGAGATTTTTGATATTTTTATCAGTGAATCATTTAACAAAAAATTACCTTTTTATAATTATAATATGTCCGATAAGTTTAATAGTATTATAAAAAATTATAAAGAAAACGGAAGCAAAAGCAATAGGTCAGGTAATAAAACCGGCATTAAAACAAGAAATAAAAACTTGATTCAATCTGATGACATGAATATGGCGCTTATTCAAAATAATTATAAAAATAATTATTTGAATATTAATAACGGCATGTGTTCAAATAATCTAAAACCAAATCCCGGTCTAACTATAAATATAGATAATATAGACATAGATGAGGGCTATATTTTTGAAATTATACTTATCATATTAAGAGACATTTTAGTTTATTTAGTTACAAAAAATATAAAATTAATATATAATGTAGATATTTACGAAGAAATAAAAAAAATAGCTATGCTTGATAATTTTGACGAAGAAAAAATTTCTGAAATGCTCGAAATTACCTTAAGCCATATTAACAGTCTTAACTACAATCTAAATAAACATATTTCTTTAGACAGGTACTTTTCGGCAATATAATGTTGATATATATGGCAATATATATAATAATAGAAATAGATAATAATAAAATTTAAATAATAATAAAATTGAAATAAAATATAAAAAATATGAGAACAGTGAAAATAAAACTTTATGAAGGCGCTGAATCCGAAGAATTCAATGCATGCGCTTTAAATATTGCAATCGGGGACAGAGTTCTGGTTAAAAAAAAAGGTAAAATTTTTCTCGGTATTGTATCAGAGTCGCCTGAAATTAAAGATAATAAGCAGGACTTGCCAAGCAGTGCGGAGCAGATGTCTCTGGTATTAAGAAAAGTCGGCGGCAATGAAGATGTAAGTGCGTTTCAGTATCATCCCAAGGAAGATGAAGGATTTGTTTTCTGCAATCAACGAGTTAAGGAATTAAGCTTGTCGATGAAACTTCTTAAGGTTAAATATCTTCCCTCAGAAAATAAGATGATTTTTTATTACAGTGCCGAAGAAAGAGTTGATTTTAGAGAGTTAGTCAAGATTATGGCGGCAAAATTCCACTTAAGGATAGAGATGCGCCAGATAAACATACGCGATGAGTGTAAACTTTTAGGCGGAATAGGTTTATGCGGCAGAATGTATTGCTGCAATTCAGTCATAAAAGAACTTGCGCCTATAACTCTTAAGGCTGCAAGCGCCAAATTTCAAAAACAGAATTCGGGGAGAATGATAGGTTCCTGTGGCAGGCTTTTATGCTGTTTTATGTTTTGTTCGTCTGATGATGACGGCTGCGGATGCTGTGACAATACAGAGATTAAAGAAGATATTCCGGCTTAGTCCCTAATTATTATATTATTATATATAGATGACCGCAAATAAAAATATCTGATGCATATAATAAATCAAGTATAAAAAATACAAGTTAATATAACTGTAACTTAATACAAATCAATCTGACTGTAAATCAGTACAACTATAAATTAATGCAAGCACAATCTAATAATATAAATATAAATTAGTACAAATAAATTAATAGAAATAAAAAAAAATGAAAAATAAGGGCAATTTCTTTTATATAACCACGCCTATATATTATGTTAATGATGTACCGCACATAGGGCATGCTTATTCTACGGTATCTGCCGACATACTTGCAAGATTTAAGAGACTTTCAGGATTTAATGTACTGTTTTTAACCGGTACGGATGAGCATGGATTAAAAATAGAAAAAGAAGCTCTATCCAGAGGCATATTCCCCAAAGAACTTGCGGATAATGTCCATATAAAATTTAAAGAACTTTTTAATTCTTTAGATATTTCTTATGATAGGTTTATTAGAACTACCGATGAAGACCACATTAAAACCGTACAAAAAGTTTTTTCGGAACTTATTTCTAAAGGAGATATATACCTTTCGGATTATGAAGGCTGGTATTGTACCCCATGTGAAACTTTTTTAACCGAAAAATCTCTTTTAAACGGAAATTGTCCGGAGTGCGGGAGACCTGTTGAAAGAATAAAAGAAAAAAGTTATTTTTTAAGGTTGAAAAAATATGAAGAAAAACTATTAAAATACATTGATGAGAATCCCGATTTTATAAAACCGTCTTTCAGAAAAAATGAAGTAGTAAGTTTTATTAAGGAAGGATTAAACGATTTAAGCGTATCAAGAACGTCTTTTAAATGGGGAATTCCTGTAAGCGGAGACGACGAGCATATTATTTATGTATGGTTTGACGCTCTGATTAATTATCTGACCGGAGCCGGTTATTTAAATTATCGAAGAGATGACGGGTATGATACGGAAAACGATTTGACTGATGCCGGCGTTAATGCCGATGCTAATGCGGATAATGAAAATAATTTTATTAATTATTTTGACAATCTTCATCATATTATAGGAAAGGATATACTGAAATTTCATACGGTATATTGGCCTATTATGCTGTTAGCGTTGGATATTCCTCTTCCGAAGACAGTTTTTGCTCACGGATGGTGGCTCATGGACGGCAAAAAGATGTCGAAATCATTAGGCAATGTTGTTAATCCGGTTGAAATTATAAATACTTACGGAGAAGATCCGTTGCGCTATTATCTGATGAGAGAGGTTACTTTCGGTCTTGACGGGGATTTTACGCTAAAAAATTTTATAACAAGATATAATTCAGAGCTTGCTAATGATTTGGGCAATTTAGTGTCAAGGCTTTTAGCGATGCTCAGGAAATATAGAAACGGTGTTGTACCGATGTCTTCGGAAATAAATACGGACTTAATTGCTAATGCCTTAAATTTGCGAGATTCTTTAGATAAAAGATACGAAAATTTTGAATTTTCCAAAATTTTAGAAGATGCTTTTTTATTTATAAATAAAATTAATAAATATATAAATGACAGCGCTCCATGGAAAATAGACGTCAATAATGAAACTGAAAACAAATTTTTAGATTCGGTATTGAGAAGTTCCGTCATTTCGGTATATTATGTTTCTTATTTTATTTATCCGTTTATGCCCGGAACATCAGATAAAATAAATTTTATGCTGAACGTCAAGCGCTTTTCAGACGGCGGTAAATTCCTCGTACCGGACGATGTATTTAAAGAAGGTTTTAAAATATCGGATGAAAGTGTTATGCTTTTTCCCAGATTAAATATATCCGGCAGTAAAAATCAGGGATGATAAGGGATAATAGATTACAGTCGCTGCAGATTCACATTCCGGACTTAATTTACAATATAATGTTAATTAACACAAATTAACGCAGTAATATAGGATTACAGAGTTATGATAGATTCACATTGCCATTTAGAGATGAAAGATTTTGATGCAGACCGTTCCGCTATATTCGAAAATATGGAAAAATTCGGCATAACCCATGCTATATCCATAGGTTCTTTAGCAGAAAACGAAAGATTGGAAAAAACGATTCAGATTGTCAATGAGCACGGTAATATATATACTACCCTTGGAGTTCATCCAAAAAGTAATTATAAGAGTCTTAGCGATATAAAAAATTTGTTTGAAATAAATTTTTCAAATTTAAAAGAAAAGGTTGTTGCTATTGGAGAGATAGGGCTTGACTATTTTGAAGACGGCGAAAAGACAATAGATAAAAAAAAGCAGGAAGAGCTGTTCAGATTTCAGATTGAACTTGCATTAGCCAATAAACTTCCTATTGCTATTCATATAAGGGATGCTTACGACGAAGCATATGAAATCTTAAAAAGCTATCACAATTCCGATTATTTATTCTATGGAGGAGTCATTCACTGTTTTTCAGGTAAAAATATTGAAGAAGCCGATAAATTTTTAGATCTCGGATATTTTATTTCAATAGCCGGCAAGATAACATATAGAAAAAATCAGCACTTGAGGGATATTGCAAAAGTTCTTCCGGATGAAAAAATATTAATAGAAACAGACAGCCCTTTTCTTGCTCCCCAAAAATACCGCGGAAAAAGAAATGAACCGTCTTATGTAAGATTTATAGCTGAAACAATAGCAAATGAAAAAAATATTGAGTTGGAAAAATTTAAAGAATTAACGGTGCAGAATACCGTGAATCTGTTTTCTCTAAGCGGCGTAGATAATTTTTATCCTGCCGTAGCCTATAAAATCAGAGATTCAATTTACGTTAATCTTACTAATAAATGCACAAATCAATGTATTTTTTGCCCTAAATATCAGAACGGCACGAACAATTTTAATGTAAAAGGATATAATCTTGAATTAAAACATGAACCCTCGGAAGCAGAAGTTTTATCATCTATTTTTCATTATTACAATTTTAAAGAAGTTGTATTTTGCGGATTAGGAGAACCGACTTTGCGTTTGAACGTTCTTGAAAAAGTAGCGGCGGAGCTTAAAGATAAAGGAATTTATGTAAGACTTGATACCGACGGGCTTGCCAATGCCGTTTACGGCCGGAATGTGGCGAAAGAGCTGGGAGAATATATAGACAGTATAAGCATAAGTCTTAATGCTGCCGACAGCGATTACTATAATGCAATTTGCAGACCAATGCTCAAAAAAAATGACGGTCTAAATATTAGCCCTTTTAACTCAATTTTAGAATTTATAGACGAATCGAAAAAATATATAAATGATGTTGCGGTTTCGGCAGTCGGATTAAAAGATTTAAATATAGAAAAAGTAAAAAAAATTGCGGAAGAAAAAATGGTAAAATTTAAATTTCGCAAATATAATGATGTTGGATAAAAATTTAATTTTATTTAATGATTTTTAATAATTTAATTTAATCCAATTCAATTTGATTTTTGCATGTTTATTAATTTGGTTAATTTAATAAATTGTGAATTTAGTCTCAGGCGTTTTTGCTGAACCGATTGTTTATTAATCTAATTAATTTAGTTAATGTAATTAATTAGATTAACTTTTATTTTATTTCGTTTATTTTAATTTTAAATATTACCTTATTGGTTATATTGGTTGTGTAATGAATCAAAACGCTATCTATATTGACTGTTTCAGCGGCATATCGGGCGATAAATTTCTGAGCGCTTTATATAATTTAGACTTAGTCAAAGAAAAACAATTATGCGATGCGGCAGATAATTTAAATATACATGATTTTTCTTCAAAAGATATTTTTTTCGAGGAAACGCAAAAAAAAGGTTTTCGCGGGTTATTGCTGAGAATAAATCAAGATAAGATATCTGTAAAATTCAAAACAATAAACGAAGTAAATAAGCAGATTGATTTAATTAATTTTAAAAACGACATTAAAAACGATATACGTCTGATTTACAATATTTTATTTGAGGCAGAGGGATATATCCATGGAAAATCTTTAAAAGAACTGCATCTTCATGAAGTTGCAAGCATAGATACCCTTATAGACGTATCATTGTCCGCTTTTATTATTAACGAACTTAATTTAAAAAATAACGGGAATTATAATATAATCTGTTCTAAAATAAACTTAGGTTCAGGCATCATAGATATCTCGCACGGTACTTTATCGGTACCCCCTCCTGCGGTTTCCTATATATTAAAAGAAGTGCCGGTTTACGGTTTTGGCGATGATACCGAATTAACAACGCCTACCGGAGCAGCGCTTATTAAATATTATGCTGGCGGATTCAGCGAAAAAATACCCTCAATGGAAATCATTTCAGAAGGTTATGGCTGCGGGTCAAAAAATTTGGACAGATTGGCAAATATTTTGAGAATTTTTTACGGAAAATTAAATAAATATTCTTCCTGCCGCCCCAATTCCGATAATAACGGCAGCAATAATCTGCAAATCCCGGATATGTTTAATTATGGAGAAATCGTTGAAATGCAATGCAATATTGACGATATGAATCCGGAGATATATGATTTTGTAATCGAAAAATTATTTAAAAACGGAGCATTAGATGTTTTTCTCACACCGGTAATAATGAAAAAAAATAGACCCGGCATTGTTTTAAATGTTTTGTGCGATGTTCCTTCAATAAATAAATTGTCGGCGGTTATAATGGAAGAAACCACTACTATAGGGGTCAGAATAGCAATAAAAGATAAAATTTATATTGACAGATTTACGGAAGAGCTCGACACTCCGTACGGTACAATTAAAGTTAAAGTATCTAAATCGGGAAATAAAATTCTTAATAAAAAACCGGAATATGAAAACTTAAAAAAAATAGCGCTAAACAATAATGTTTCTTTAAAGGAAGTTTATAATGCCGTCAACAGAATAATCAAATGAATGCAAAATAAATAGTTTTATCTTATCTTATCTTATCTTATCTTATCATGCAATTTTATAATTATAATTACACGGTTAAATTAAATATGATTTTGAATCTAGAATGTATCTGTCTAAATGCTTTGAATAATTGCTCCAGTAGGAATTTTTTGCGGTTTCTTCGGTTAAGCCTTCAAATTGATTTACTCTTGCATCCATATTGTCTATAAAATGTAATATAACGGCTTCAATAGTTTTGGGTCTTTTAGGTGAACCAAATTCTAATTCTCCGTGATGCGAAGCGATAGAATGTAAAATAATAATTTTTAAATTTTCAGGGAAGCCTTCTATAGTTTCTATCCTTTTGCTAATGCAGTTAATGCCCAGTACTATATGCCCTAAAAGTCTTCCTTCGTCAGAATATTCCGTAATATTTTTATTAAATTTCAACTCCTGTATTTTACCGGCATCATGCAAAAAACAGCTTGCCAGCATTACATCTTTATTTACGGAATCTTTATAGTGCATAGACATTAACAGACCGGCTTTTACGATACTGAGAGTGTGCTCCAGAAGACCGCCTATATATGCATGGTGTATAGATTTAGCCGCAGGCAGAGATTTTAATTTATTTGTATAATGTTCATCATTAAGAAACGAATTTATGAGTTCGCCGATATATTTGTCTTTAATATTTTCTCTTAATATAGCGCATAACTCTAAATACATATCATCTATATTAAACTTTGAAGACCTGAGGAAAAGGCATAAGTCGCCGCCGGCAATGTCTATTTTTTCCGCATCTGAAATATTTAATTGCAATTCATTTTGAAAGACACTGGTTTTTGATTTAATTTTTATAAAATCTCCGGCTTCAAAAATATTTGCGAATTTTTGGGTATTATCCCAAATATTGGCTTTTATATCGCCGGTTTTATCGGATAATTTAAGAGATATATAATCTTTTCCCGTTTTTCCTTTCAATAGTGATTTATTTTTAACTAAAAAAATTGAATCTGCTTTTTCATTTTCTTTTAAATCTGATATAAATAATTTATTCATAATAAATTAAATATTTTTAATATTTATACTTTTAAAAAGTTGAAGAAAATAATTTATAAAAATCTCTGATTTAATAATTGATTCAATAATCAAATTTAATGATAACAGATAATTTTAAAAAAATCAAAATAATGAACGAATTTTTATTTTTTTAATTTTTTTGTTGCTAAAAACAATAATAATCTGATATAACATTAAATTACCATATAAAAAATTAATTTCATTTATTTCGGGTTTATTTATTCTTTTTTACTATTAATATGCTTATTGTTAATATATATTTGCCGTATAGCCTAAGTTGATTCTAAAAGCTCAATTTAATAATTATAAATATATATATGTATATCTAATTAATAATTATAAATATATATATGTATATCTAATTAATAATTATAAATTAATAATTATAAATATATATATGTATATCTAAAATTTAATCTGTAATTAATCTAAAATTTATAATCTATAAAAAATATTTATAAAGAGGTTGG
>JAKAFU010000057.1 GCA_021825865.1 bacterium | reverse complement strand
CAGCAGATATCCTTGGCTATACTCCAAGGCATATGTCGAGGATTAAAAAGAGATACGAACAATACGGTTTCAACGGACTTTTCGACAGAAGGACAAAAAACATGCACAAGACTTATACAGATTACGTTTTTACCTGGACACTTCTCTCGCGGTTAATCCTTATAGTAAGAAGGCTTTGCTAAGATAAAACCTTATAAAAAGCTCTTGCAAAAGAGACGGACTAAATGATATATTTTAAGTACACAATAGAGATCGCCACGCATGTCCGACATATATTCTTTTGCATGCTTTGAAAAAGCATGCCTTTTCAACAGAAGAATATGCTGCAACGATTGTTATAAACAATATAGGCGGATAAGACGCCCGCAGGCATTAAAAATATAGGAATAAATCTATAAATTCTTTCAAATAGCATATCAGTTGCAGACATTAAAATTAATCTAGAGAAAAAGACAAGATATTTCAAATTATAACTTGCAGGAATAATTAATTTATTAGTTAAAATTGCGGTTTTTACGGCAAAAATAATATCGGTAAAATTGCTTAATAATAATAGATAGATAAGGAAGATTGCAAATGAACCAAATCAATATCCAATATTATAAAACAAAAATCGGAGAACTGATACTGGGTTCTTTTGATGACCGTCTATGCTTGCTTGATTTCAGATACAGAAAAATGAGAACAGCTGTTGACAACAGGGTAAAAATTGGGCTTGGAGCTAACTTTTTAGAACAAAATGATGCAACACTGACAAAAGCAAAAGAACAAATTGATGAATATTTGACAGGAAACAGAAAAGAGTTTGACATTCCATTATTAATGATTGGAACCGATTTTCAAAAAAGTGTTTGGAATGCTTTGATAAAAATACCATATGGCGCTACTTCAACCTATTTGCAATTAGCAAAAAATATAAACAATGCAAAAGCTGTTCGCGCAGTAGCCGGTGCAAATGGAGCAAACGCCATTGCTCTTGCAATACCTTGCCACCGGATTATTAACAGTAACGGCGAGTTAGGCGGCTACGGGGGCGGATTATCAGTAAAGAAGCGCTTGCTAAAGCTTGAACAAAGAAACTGTGCTTTGAGTGATGACGAGAAATATGAATTTATCGGCTCCAAGGATACGAAATATGACGGTTATTTTTTTACTGCCGTAAAAACCACGATGATATATTGCTTGCCTTCATGCAGCGCCAAAAAACCGAAGAGAGAGAATGTGATTTTTTACAATACAACGAATGAAGCAATCGAAAATGGTTATAGGGCTTGTAAAGTTTGTAAACCATAAAACTCACAAACAAGACACCGCTCTCGGATGGATATAAACCAATGACCCTGATGAAGTGATTGAGACTCAGTTGCATAGTTCTTCTCTATAAAGTTCAGTTTGCGAGCAATGAATCATAATATTAAATTAATTAAACAATAGGTGACGATGAAATAGACCGTTTAATATCTAATTGTGATAGTTATTTAAAGCCTATTGTGATTGCCGCTCTTAATACAGGTATGAGAAAATCAGAGATACTGCATTTAACGTGGGAACGTGTTGATTTAAAAAACCGTATAATTCTTTTAGATATAACAAAGAACGGAGAGCGCAGAGAAATACCGATTAACGATACTTTATTTAATACTTTATCAGGTATTATTAGGAACTTAAAAACTGATTATGTTTTTATAATCCTGAAACTTTAAAGCCGTTTTTTGATATTGAAATGGTATGGCAAAGAGCTATAAAAAAGAGCCGTATATTAGACTTTCATTTTCACGATTTAAGGCATACATTCGCAAGTAGGCTTGTTATGGGCAGGCATTGGCCTAACAACCGTTAAAGAATTGTTAGGACATAAAGATATTAAGATGACTTTAAGATATTCTCATTTATCTCAGGCGCATATAAAGAACGCCGTCAACATTCTTGATAAAAAACATTATAATTTCATTATAGTCAATGAAAATGAAAATATTAATAAACTCTGAAAGCCTTATAAAATATGGTGGGCGCAGACGGTCTCGAACCGCCGGCTTCTACCGTGTGAAGGTAGCACTCTACCCCTGAGTTATGCGCCCTGTTTGTCATCTTTAATAATTATAACTATATTATTAACTGTTATCAATAATATAATATTATATTTTTATATCTATTGCAATATCATAGTCCCAATAATTTGAATTTTCGATGAAATAGAAATATGAACAGAATACTGCAGGAACTGTTGAAGAATTACATAACTCCATAATTTAAATTTTCGGCGAAATAAAAATACTCCCGCCTAAAATGCGGGCGGGAGATGAATTGCTTTTTTTTGATAAAATTACCACGGTGAATTTTTATTTATTTTAATATAAGATGTAAACAGTATTAATTATAATCGCCATGCTCAATTTTTTCTTCCGCAGATACTATATTCGGAATATTATTATATATATCTTTTCCATGAGTTTTGAGTTCTTTAGCTAAATTCTTAGATAGAATCATCATAAACTTAAGTCCGTGCATAATATCCTGGTCTTTAGTCAGCGAATATAAAGATAATATACCTCCTTTCTTCTGATATTTATCCTGTTTTTCTTCTTCTATCGTATCAACCATCGAATTATCAAAAGATTTAATGAGCTCTTTTATATTCACCTGAGTCAATACTGCTTCAATAAAAGATTCGCCTCCCTGTACTATTCTGTCAAGAAGTCCGTCCGTCATCATTTTTCTTGCGCCGGCCAATGCGTTTGCAAAATCGATAAGTTCAGGAATAGTGCCGCTATCATTTAACGATTGGGCAGCATCCAAAAGAGGCTTTAAATCGTAATCTAAAACAAGCGCGGATAATTCCGTAAGTTTTTCCGCGGTTGATGCCATTCTTTCAATCATCATATCCGTCGTGCCTTTGGCAAAACCGGCGACAAAGTCGCCCATTTCTTTTAAAGTCTGCAGCGTGCCTGAGCGTTCTAATTCGTCAATCTTAGACAGGGATGATTCTAAAGACTGAGAAACCATAGCTGCTTTTTTAACTAGATTTGACATATTATCTTCCGTTAATACGCTTGCAACTTCCGTCAGCTTTTCAGCCGTAGATGCCATCCTTTCAATCATCATATCCGTTGAACCTTTTGCAAAACCTGCAGCGAGATTGCCCATTTCTTTTAAAGTCTGCAGTGTGCCGGAGCGTTCTAATTCGTCTAATGTTTCTATAGCGCTCTTAATGCTTGACGACTTATCACCGGCAGTTCTGAACATAGAAAGCTGCTCTTCACCGGAAAAACTGTCCATCACCGAAAAACCGGTTGTAACGTTATCGGCTAAACGCTGAACCATGGCATCGGTAGCTGAATCTTTTCCTGCGGTTAATATAGCGGTAATATCGTCTATTGCGTCTAATCTGTCTATAATATTCAATAAATGATTTAACGCTTCGGGCTTCTCTTCAAGTTTTCGGATAAGTACCGATGCGGCATCTATTTTTTCTTTTTCAGCCATAATTGCCTCCAAAATCATAAGTTAGATGAAACATAAATCAGACGGATTAATTAATAATTTATCAATATTAATAACATATACTATATAATATTAATATAAATCTCAATATTATTTTATTAACTTTTTTGTAAATAAACCAAACGACAACCGCAACCAGACCATTGCAAATAACAAATTTAGAAGCTTATAAGTTTGCAAATCCATAAACCCGCCTGCACTGCCTATAAGTCTATTGATCTTATTTATCAACTAATTAACTTATTAATTAATCCATCATCTGAAATTATTAAATCTTATAACATTAAAATCTTAAAAATTATTTTTTAGCTAACCGGTTTTTACTAACTGTCCTTTCGTTAACCGCTTTTGCTGCTTATATTACGCTGCACGATGCTTACGCTGCTTCTGCGAACCGTTTTCCGGTTTCTGCTTCTTAATTATTTATACCTGCTTCATTACAGAATGCCCATAGGGGTCAGCCAGTAAACTTTGTTATAAGTTAATTTAAACCAGTGTATAAGAGATGACGGAGGAACAACATTCGGCGGATTATTATAATCAAACATTATATAAGTGCCTTTCGTCAGACCAGTTTCAATAAAGCAGAAGACCTTTCCGTCATATCTGAACGGGGTTAAACCGTCTCTTATTTCTGAAGCTATATTTTCAACGATGATATCTGATTCAAAATGGGCGGTTGAACCCGCTTTGCTGATAGGAAGATTGGTAGTATCGCCCACAACATAGACGTTATTGCTTCCTTCCATTTTTAGCGTATATCTGTCTGTAGGTATAAATCCGTTCTGGCCAAGTCCGGAATCTTCTATAACCTGAGCGCCCTTATGCGGCGGAATGGTAATTAAAAGGTCGTATTTTAAAGTTACGCCTTCTATGCTCGTTATAGTTTTTTTATTGGCATCAACTTCTTTCATATTAAACAGCGTTTCAGATTTTATATCTCTTTCTGGAAACATCTTAGCTGCAAAATTCGCAACCGTTTCCAGACCATGCAATCTCCCGATAGGATATGTATAGGTGTATTCAACTTTATCTCTGACTCCTTTCTGTCTAAACCAGTCATCAAGCATAAACGTTACTTCTAAAGGAGCAACGGGGCATTTATGAGGCAGCCCGATAGCAAGAACTATCTTACCGCCTTTAAAATTCATAAGCTCTTGTCTTAATTTAAGACATGCGTCTAATTCGTAAAACCAGTTGCCGCCTTCTCTTAATCCGGGGATTACTTCAGGAGCAGGTTTTGAACCGGTAGCTATAACTAATATGTCATAATTTAAAATCACGCCGTTTTTTAAATGTACTTCGTTTTTATCTTTATCTATTTTCACGGCAGGATGAAGATGTAGCTCAACCATAGGGTCAAGAAGTTTTCGTTCGTCCCTTGTAAGTTCCTCCTGATTTTTAAGTCCTATAAGCATATAAAGTAACCCAGGCTGATAAAAATGAATAGGATTATCTGAAACAACGTC
>JAKAFU010000029.1:1779-21228 GCA_021825865.1 bacterium | reverse complement strand
GCTTGGCTATGCCGCCATTATTATGATTTTAAATTTTGATAATTTTTACTTTAACTGATTATTATATATTATTTATATATAATTATATATATATACTGTATATTATATATAATAACAATTTAAAAACTTTAATTCAAGAAAAATTTTATTTTGATAAAAGTAAACTATTCGGCGGTATTATATTTTTAATTTTAGAAGAGTTATGTTTTATTTTTTGATTTATAATATTACCTATTGGTTTTGCATGTATAGAGAATGTGCCTATTTTATTAAAAATTGTTTTAATCAATGCGACCCCGTTTACAAAATCCTTAAAATTAATTATACTGCTCCGTTCTATACCGGAATTAGATATTAAACTTAACTTGACAGCTCCTTTAATATTACTTATATGCTGAATTACATTTCCATACATATCGACCGGAACAAGTTTTATCATAAATGGTTTACCGGCAGAAATATGGGAAACATTTAGAGAAATATGAAATTTATATAGACCTGCGGGATTTATTTTAATATTTTTACTTGAAAATACTGGGTTTTTACCATCATGCTGAATTTCAAAATTTAATTGGCTCATCCCTGAACGGTCGGAAATAAAATTATAACTGCCGAAGCCGTTCTTAATAGATTGCGGCGGCAATATACGAGGATGAACTTTAAAATTATCGCCTGTAAGAAACACCTTAATTACACTGTTGCTTGGAATATCAACAGGATTACCGTACTGGTCCTCTGCGTATACCTTGACGTCAAAAGGCTTTCCCGCGGTCACTTCCGAAGGGGATTTTATTTTCAGACTGTTGAAAGGACCCGGGTAAATTTTTATCGGAGCGCTTTTTCCGTTTACGCCTTCAAATGAAGCCTCTGCGAATATCCGCCCTTCTTTTTTATAGGAAATATTAAATTTGACTTCGCCATTTTTAAATTCGGAGGCCGGCAAACTTATTTTTCTGCCTAAATGTCTGCCGTATTTGACTATTATATCGGAGCCGATATTTTTAGCTGCAAAATTAGTTATAATATTGCCGAAATCGTCAAGCGCGATAATCTTAACGGTAAAATTTTTACCGGCTCTAACGCTATGAGGAGTTATAATTTTATACCTGTCAAGCCTGCCCGGCGTAATGGTAATAGTTAAAAAAGCATAAGAATCGGCGGCAGTAAATATAATCAGCATTAAAACAGATAGACAGATCAAAATAGAATATTTTGGGAACAATCTCATAATGAATTCCTCTAAATTTTAAAATTTAAAGCAAAATTTTCATACTGTTAAATTATAAATTAAGTAATTATTAATAACGATTAATATAATAGAGCAGCTTCTTGTTCTCAGGATCTAACCGATAAGCTTTTTTAAAATTGATTCTGGATAATTTTAACTGATTATGCTTGAGATGTATAAGACCAAGAATGAAATAAAATTGCCATTTACTATTTTTTATTTTTATTGCTTTTTTAATATAAAATTTTGCTTTATTGTAATTCTTTTTAATATAATAATCAAGTGCGGTGTTTGATAAGGCGATATAATTTCTAGGATTAAACAATATTGATTTCTTAAAGTTATTTAACGCTGCGCCGTATCTTTTATTTTTAAATAATCTTATTCCCTTTCGGTTATATTCTTCAGATTTTTTATATTTATCGATAATTTTTATTTCAGCTTTTTTCTTTAGCTCGGGAGCGTGATATGGGGTCTTGCTATATGCTTTTTCTATTGTTTTAGCAATATAAACTTTCCGGCACGGTTTTTTAACAGATTTGGCATAATTATGCTCGGTTTTAATTTTTTTGATTAATTTAATTTTCTTTTTTTTGATAATATTGATATTAGTGCTAATGTTAAAAGGATTGGATTTCTTTTGATAAATAAAAGGCGGATTTGATTTATTAAACTGGGAAAACGAAACCGGCGACGCTAAGTAATCTTTCTTTATTTCATATATTTTTAATTTAGAATTGAATAACAAGAAATGGCTTTTTTTATCATCCTTAAGCATGAAATTAGTTATCATGAGCCTATATTTATATTCTAATGCTTTAATAAAATTATATATACTTATAAAATTACCGCTGCCCGCCATACTAAACATATATATTTTTCCGTATGGATATTTTTTTAATCCTTTATAATGTATGTAATTTAAATGCAGATTAGAATTAATTGCAGTTTTTGAAATTTTTGAACTAAAAAAATAATTATTTTCTTTAGAAAAATAATTAAAGATTAAAGACTTAATATTTATTTTTCTTATTTCTGTTTTTTTATTTTTAATATGTACTTTTATATCTTTCAGCAATAATTCTTTGCTGTGCACTCTTATTTCCGCCTGTTTTTCTTTCTTGACAGAAGCATTATAAAATAGGTAAAAAAATATTAAAGAAAACAATATAATAAGTATGAAAATTAAATTAATATTTTTTTTCAATTTCTGCAGCATATGATAAAATAATTAATAATGTTAGATAAACAGGCATTACTTGCAGCTATTTCTTACAGTTATTTAATGATAGCTGCAATAATTATTGTCTATTAATAAATAACTGCCGAAACAATCACCATAATAACAATAGCCCCAATATAATCTTTTAATATATATAAAAAAATAAGTCAATTTATTTGTTAAATTTTTAATAAAATATTTTAATTTCAATTTCAAGCTATATAAAATATCACTCGTAGTAAGAAGCCATAGACGTGGCAGTTTCATAGACATTCACTTTTTTTACTTTAACATTGATATTTTCATCTTCGTTTTGATTTTCCTTACTATTCTCTAATAATATATTAAATTCCTTAAAAATATATTTCGCAATATTCTCTGCCGAGGGATTAATATTTTCAAAATAGGGCAGCTCATTAATATATTTATGGTCTAATTTTTCCATAATTAATTTTAAATGATTTTTAAGGATTTTAAAATCAACTGCAATCCCTATGCCGTTTAATAATTCAGAATATACTAAAACTTCAATCTGCCAATTATGCCCGTGAATGTTTTCGCACTTGCCGTTATATCCGCGCAAATTATGTGCAGACGAAAACATAGACGATACTTTTAATTCATACATTATGATTTAATACCTGTTTAATTAAATTATACAAAATAATTTTTATTATTATCTTTTTAATATTTATAATATCTATTAACAGCAATAAAATTATATAAGAAACAATATCCGTCTATTTTTATGAACAATTCAGTTCATCAGTCAACCGGCATTATTAATATTTACTGCTTATTATATCGATCTTTGCCTTATTCCTGAGTTTATGTATCCAAGCTTTTAGATCCAGCACAATATTTCTGCCTGATGAGTGCTTTACGAAAATTTTCTTATTTTTGCTGAAATTATTTTCAAAATTTTTTTTATTTTCTAGCCCTTTTAGAATAATAGCATTTTTTTTAGACATATTAAAGAAAAGCTTTAAATGTTCTATTATAAATTCCCTTTCAATTAACATATTTTTCATAAAATTTTTAAATTTCAAATAATTATATCCAAATATAGCCAAAAAATGTGACAATTTCAAATTTTTATATTTTCTTTTATAATCTTTTATAAATTTTTTTATATAAGAATTTAAATAAACTTTAGTTACGTTTATTATATCAATTTTATGCTCTTCTTTTAATATTAAAAATCTATTAATATAAATATTTAATAGTTTAACTATTTTTTTGTCGGAAAATTGAACATCAAAAGTTTTTTTGCTTCCGTATAAAATTCTTCTAAAATTTCCTAAAAAATATATATCGTTTAATGTTACGGGTTTGTCGTCAACGGAAGCTATAATTTCATCACCTAGTTCAGCATTCCTGTATGCATATTCGCTGCCGTCCGGATAAGCGGCTCTTAAATTTTCCGATTCAAAATAATTTAATTTTTTATTTGAATATTTATAAGATTGTCCATATACATGCTTTATAAAAATAAAGCAGCAGAAAATAATTAAAAAAATAACGGGAAAAACTAATCTATATTTATTAATCATGAATTTTTGTATAATATATAAATTATATGCAATTAAAATTATAATTGTAATTAATCAATAACAAATATATTATAATTAATCTATTGCTTCTATAGTATCATCATTGACGGAGAAAATAAAAATTAATTTAATTCGGCACTTAGCGCATAACTTTCTATAATTTGTTATAGAAACAAAATAATCATGATATATTTATCTACAATATTGATTTTTATTTTAATAATAACATTAATTGCATTTTTTTTATATTATTTTTTATTAAAAAATAAAAGAATTTTTTCAACGTTTTCAGATGCGGACATAAATAACAAGATTAAAGAAAATGAAAATTTTTTAAAAATTTATAAAAATATACTGCAGCAAGTCACGGACGGCATCGCAGTTATTGATGAAAATAAAAATATTATTTTTGTTAATAGTTCTTTTAGAAAAAATATCCGTTCCGGTTTATCCGATAATGTTAACAAATTTGAATTCTTGACAAGAAATTATGAATTAAATAATATTATAAATAAAATTATAGAAAATAATGATTCAAATACAATCGAAAAAAAAATTTCTTATTTTGATAAAGCCGATGAAAAAATAGTTTCCTGTAAGATCTTTAAAATTAATGAAACTAAATACTTTGCAGTAATAATAAGAGATATCACTTATATTCAGAAAATTGAAAATATAAAATCGGCATTTATACAAAATATTTCTCATGAAATTAAAACACCGATAACTGCCATTACAGGTTTCATAGAAACATTGAAAAACGGCGCACTGGATAACAGGGAAACGGCAATAAAATTTTTTAATATTATAGACCACCATGCAAAACGTCTTAATTCATTGATTGACGACCTTATAGTTCTCACAAATATTGAAACTGGCGGCGCCTCTCTAAAAATTGAAGAAATAGACCCGATAAATATAATTGAGAATTCTTTGCAATTATTTGAAAGCGAGATAAGAGCAAAAAATTTAAAAATTACTAAAAATTTGGACGATATTACTTTTTTTTCCGATTTTTCAAAAATTAATCAAATCATTATCAATATGCTTCAAAATTCAATTAAATATACCGAACATAATGGAAAAATTTCAATAGATTTATATTTTGAAACAAATTCAGGAGTGAATAATATTATAGCGGATTTAAGCGAAACCTCCATAGTTTGGGGAACAATAGATTCAAATGCTGATAATTTTTTATATATTTCAGTTGAAGATACAGGCATAGGCGTCAGCTATCCCAATCTGCTGCGTTTAGGCGAACGATTTTTCAGGGTTGACAGTTCTCATTCGACAGACCCCGGAGGAACAGGATTGGGACTGGCGATCATTAAACATATTCTTAAATTACTTAACGGCACGGCAATATTGCAAAGCAGCCTCGGCAACGGATTCACCTTTACCGTATTAATACCTCAAACCGGCATAAGCAGTTTAAATAGCAAAGACAATAATAGTATTATGCCGGCATAAAATTGAGCGTCGGAATATTTTTAATTATTTTATGCTTGTATAATAAATCGCAATACAGCATAAACCCTTCTAATTCTTTTTCTCCTAAATCAAAATTTAAACAATTTGTCCAGTAATCAATAAGTTCATCATATGTAATAAAATTAAAAGAATTATTTTTAAGCAGCCCTTGCGCAATTTCGTCCAAATGCGTAACAGCTTTTTCCTTAGCTTTTATTAAATATTCATAAAAAATATTAAATTCATTTTTATTATTCTCATATGAATCTTTTCTTATTATAAATAAAGCAAAAACAAACGGCAATGATGTAAAACTGTACCAAATTGCCGCAAGGTCATACGAATACCTAAAAACGCTTTCATAGCTTTTTTTATATTTTATAGCTTTATCTCCTATTTGCAAATAAATTTTGCATCCGTCTAACATAACATCTTCCATTAATTCAATATTTTCATTAGACGGCATAATTAAAAAATTAATTTTATTTATATCTAATTTATAAAATTCAACAAGCAATATTTTTAGCAGATTAACGGAAGTAAGTGTTTCAGGCGTTATATATATAGTTTCGGTGTCTAAGAACTCTTCAATTTTTTTCGGAGAAAATAGAAAAATACTATTAACCTTTTTTTTTGAACTAATTGAAACATCTTTACATAAAATAGAATTTCTATAATGTTCAATATAATAAAAAGACGATGAAGGACTTAAATCAATAACGCCGTTTTTAAGACTCTCATTTAAAAAGGCGGGCGTTCCCTGTTTAAACATTATGAAATTTAATTTAGTTCCCTTTTCTGCAATTTCTTTTTTAAGGAAATAAAATATCGGATACACATTAAGGTAATTAATTTCGCCTATTTTAATCATATCTATACAAATAAACTATATTTGATTAAGAAATTATATTTGCAATATGTTCATATAAAAAATCCGGATTAAAAGACCTCAATTCGTCATATTTATGATTTCCCGACGCCACACTCAGCATAGATACTCCCGCATTTTTTGCAGTCATTATATCAATTGGAGAATCCCCTATAAAGAGAGTATCGGATTTTTTATATCCTGTATTCTCTAATATTTTATTGAGCATTTCAGGGGAAGGTTTACCCTCCATGCCGTCATAAACGCCGTATACATAGTCAAACAATTTGTCTATGTTTAAATGTTTTAGGATATCCCTTGAAATATCGCCTGTTTTGTTCGTAGCGATATTCAGCGATTTGCCTTTATCTTTCAAGTATATAAGGAGTTCCTTTACGCCTTTAATTAATACTGTCTTTTCAAAACAAACCTCTCTGTATCTGCTTCTAAATATTTTTATCGCTTCTTCCTGATTTTCTTTACCGAATATTTCACCAAGCAGCTCTTCAAGCGGAACACCGACATATGACTTGGATTCGCTATCAGACAGCACCCTTTCTTCAAACTTTAAAAATACGGCGTCAAATGCATCGTTTATAGCCTGGAATGAATCTATAAGAGTTCCGTCTAAATCAAATATTATACAATTATATTTATTTATATCTTCAGTCATTTTACTTATTATACCTTTCCTTTATAAATTAAGGATATTTTTTGTTATTATTTGTTTGTACTACCCGCAAAATTTTCTGCCGAAATCAATTTTTTTTAAACCGTTCAAAAATTAAAATGCTTCAATTTTTGAGTTTTATTTTTTAAGCCTTTTATTATATTATTTGCTATTTTGCATTATTTGATAAAATTTTTCATAAAATCTGCCGTCTCTTCCGGAATTGCAGTATTAATGGACATACCTGTGCCAATCTCAAAACCTGCTTTCATAGTAAGCCGCGGAATAATTCTTAGACTCCAGTGGTAATAATCTTCATTTTCATCTGCAACGGGAGCATTATTGATAACATAATTATAATCGGGGTCGCCCAGCGCATTATACATCGCATTTAAAATTTTTTTAACAACAACCCCAAGCTCTTTTATATTATCTAATGAAGCTTTGCTAAAACAAGTTTCATGTTTTAAGGGCATAATCCATGTTTCGAATGGGCTTTCCGAAGCAAACGGATGAAAAACAATAAAATCGTCCGTTTGCAATATTATTCTCCTGCCATCAGCAATTTCTGCCTGAATCATGTCGCAAAATATACACCTGCCTACTTCGTCGTAATAAAATCTTGCCTGCGATATATTATTTCGCAGAGTAAGCGGTATAACAGGCGTAGCAATTATTTGAGAATGTGAATGCACTATAGAAGTGCCTGCGTTAGGACCATAATTTTTGAATATTATTATATATTTAAACCGTGAATCTTTATGTAAGTCGAGGTATCTGTCTCTATACATAAGAAATAATTCTTGAGCCTGTTTATCTGAAAAAAAGGGCAAAACTTCATTATGTTTCGGCGTATCTATTACTACTTCGTGCGCTCCAATTCCGGGCTTTACTCTGAATATATCAGTTGCCCGCGGATAAAAATAATCTGCCATAGCAGCAAAAGTATTAGCTTTTGATGCGGAACCTGAAGTCTGCCGTTCCGGTTCCGGCGAAAGAGCCGCAAATTTGTTGGGGATTACTCTTATCCACCAGCCCTTAGAATTTGGACCGGTTCCAGGCGTCCTGTACGATTGTATTTCATGAGGCGCAAAACTTTCATTGCCGGAACAGAATGGACAATCTTCCATATATTCAGGCAGATTGCTGCGCTCTACTTTTTCTTTAGACGATTTTTCAAACTCATGCGGTCTTCTTCGTCTTTCGGTAGAAATAATCACCCATTCACGGGTTGTAGGATTTTGTCTAAGTTCCGACATAACTCAGCTTTTTTTAATTATAGTTATTATAGTTGATATAATTTTACAGAAATATTAGAAACAATAACCGATGTTTTCATTATTATACAACATAATTGTTATAAAGAAAATCATATATCTGACAGGAATTATTTACGCTTGAAAAATCAAAATTTAATGATTCCGGATATACGGCAAAAGGAATATTTTGTTCTCCGCCGGCACCGCCGTGCGCCCCAAGCTGATTTTCAAAATTAACTACATATTCCTTATTATATGCTCCAAAAACTATTAAGTCTCCTGAATTTTTAAATCTGCAAAAATCTTTAATAGAGTCTATTATTAATTTTTCTTTATTAAACGCCTCAAGATATTCTATAATATTTCGCAAAGTATCGTTAGAAAGATTTTTAAGATAAATATTTAATAATTTTTCATCTGCTGCAATATCGTGTTTAAAAAAAGGCTTAAAACCTTCCGAGCCTTTATATGATATGACTATGTCGTTTTTTTTATTTCTGCCCATAATAAATCCGATATGTTCAATATCACATAACCGTTCGATTAAACCCGGATAAAAAAATTCAATCTCTTCCGTATTCATTTTAATTTTTTTATCAGAAAAATAAATATTTGACATAGGTCCTGAGTTCATTATATATATTACATTTTTATTTTTCCAATCTATAACGCCCTTCCTATTAATATTTTTTTTTGTTTCATAATCATATTTAATTTTATTAAATAATTTATTGTAAATTATTTTGCAGCTATTTTTCTTAAATAAATCGTCTATATATAAAAATAATCGCTTAAAAATGACATTATAACCGGTATCAAATTCATATACCGTATAATTTTTTTTTATATCGGCATAGGTACCCTTATTTTCGGTTAAAAATTTATTAATAACTGCTTCGAGTTTTTCATTGTTATTTAAATGAACAAACGGCACCGACGGTGTATGTCCGTGGTCAGATATTATAAAAAAATCATATTTTCTTTCTGATTTTTCTAATTCCTTAAAAATATATTTTATTTTGCGATCTATCGCTTTAAGAGTTCTCATTGCGCTTATAGAGTAAGGTCCTCTGTGATGGGAAAGCTCGTCATATCCCGTGAAATCCATATATATAGAAGGTACGCCTCTTGAAATATCCATAATTGCGCCAAATGTTTCAATTTCTTTAAATATAACGTTGGATATTGCTCTTGCAAAAGGAAAGACGCCCTCCGGTCTGACAACTCTTTTTTTTATAACATCCAATATTTTTTCGTATAATTCAAAAAAAAATTCAAATATAACATAGAAAATTGTTTTTAATAGAGTAAAAATATGAAATATAAATATAATAAAAATGTCAAAATGTCTTACTTTTTTTTTAAAAAGATATCTAACCGAAAATGTAGATAATGTAAATGTTGAGCGGGAAGCGCCTCCCGAAAATAGATTAACATAACTGGAACCGCCCTTGAGAAGTCCTTTATGATTTTCAGAAAGCATTGCTTCAATGTGCCCTGCGCTATCCGGTTTTTTAAAGATAATTTCATTTCCGGTATCTTTCTCAATCCATCTGAATCCAGGGATATTTTTATTGTCTCCGTATAGCAATCCTGCTTGAAAAAAAGGGGTATCACTTGGAACGCCGGTGAAATAATCGGTTAATAAATAACCCTTTTTAAAAATCATTTTTTTTAAAAACGGCATTAAATTATACGCAAATGCTTTGTCTAAAGCTTTTTTAGAAAGTCCGTCTATCTGAAATATAACAAACCCTTTCTCGTTTATAGGTTTTGTTATTTTTATCTTTCTTATCGATTTACTAAATATCTTTAAATTAATTTTCATATTAGTTTTCTTCTTTTTCAAAAAAATAATTTGCAGATAGAACCATAATAATTAAAAACGAAGCTAAAAATATTAAGCTTATCGATATTGAGATTTCAGGTACAAATACACTTTTTACCTTATTGTAAAAGAATATATATTTTAACAAATCTACGGAATATGTTATCGGGTTTATGTAAGCTAAAATTTTTAGGAATAAGGGAAACTTCTTTATCGGATATAGTGCACCGCTAACGAAAAACATAGGCTGCACTATCAGATTAATAATTGAATTAAATCCTTCAAACGACGTCATTCTTGATGCTATTAAAATCCCGAAAGCAGTAATGGATGATGAAATTAAAAAAAGAGCAGCAAGCGTTAACAAAAACGTACTAATAGTTAAATTGATACCAAAAAATGGAGCAAATATTAGGATAATCAAACCTTGAACCGTGCTTATTATGCTGCCTGAAGTAATTTTTGCATAGACAAATGTTTTTCTTGAAACCGGAGAAACAAGAATCTCCTTTAAAACTCCAAACTGACGGTCCCATATAATCGAAATTGCGGAAAAAATTGACCTAAAAAGAACGGTCATTACAAGAATTCCCGGAAATATAAAATCAATATAAGAACCGTGTT
Organism: bacterium; assembly: GCA_021825865.1. GTDB lineage: Bacteria > SZUA-79 > SZUA-79 > Acidulodesulfobacterales > Acidulodesulfobacteraceae > Acididesulfobacter. The sequence continues at coordinate 10,503 of JAKAFU010000029.1, read as the reverse complement.
TGAGTTTGACTAAGGTTGATATGCCGTAGCCTACAAATAGCAGCCATATTACCGGCCTCGAAAGATCCGTTATAAGCCTTGACTTCTGTCTTGTAAACTTTAGCAGTTCGCGCTTATTTATGGCATAAAACGCTTTTAATTCGCTTTTTAGCATACTTAGATTTTATTTTTAATAAAGTTCATTATAATTAGCAATTAATTATTGTTCTATTAATATTATAATATAAAATCTCTATGCACAATATAGCAATAATCTAATTTCAATTTGCTAAAAAATGAAGAATATTGAATATTTATGCGTATTTGAATTACTTCGTTGCTGTTATTAAAAATTCGGTCCTGGATATAAAAATACTGTCGGAAGAATTCAAATAAGCCAAACAATTATTCAGTCCTCTATGAAAATCTGAAGGGCTTATAAATTTATGTTCAAATAATTCATCTTTTACAAGTTCAAGCTCCGCGCTTAATGCTAAAAAAGCATCCTTTGTCTGTTTAAAATAATCGCGGCAATCTTTTTTTGAAACAAAAAATGTTGAAGTGAAAGGTTTTATTTCAACATTTTTAAATCCCGCTTGAAATAATAAGTAAGGCAATTTTTTAGAAATATTTCTGTCGCCGCCGCACTGTTTTTGAAATTTTTCATAACTTTCAAAAACACTTTTAGTTTCCGGCGGCAATTCCGGATAAAAAACATTCATATCGTCTTCAACATCTATGATAACTATTTTAGAATCAGTTTTCATTATTTTTTTTAATTCTGACAAAAATAGTTCTATGCAGCTTACATGCTGTAATACATATCTGGCAAATAAAATATCTGAAATAGAATTTTTTAAAGGCATTGCATAAACATCGGCGCATATCGGATTAAAATTATTTTCTTCGAATAATCTTTCAGCTATCGTTAAACCTTTGTTGTCTATATCTATGCCAATATATTTACGGTATTTCCTTTGCGAGTTTAAAATTAGCGGTATTATCCCGAGACCTGTCCCCACATCTACCGCAGTACCGTCATTACAATTTTCCGGATATGAGATGCTATTAAGTTCATGCAGCAGAAAATTAGCGGTATAGCAGGATTGAAGCGCTAAAAAACGTAAATTTTCAGGAATGTCTTTTTTATTGTATATTGCTCTGAACTTTTCTATTATTGATAACAATTTATTTTTTTAACAATATATTTATACAAACATAATGGAAGTCAGATATTTAACCTTTGACGATAATTAAGAAGCGAAGACCAATAAATAAAAATTAGCAATAGAACCTGATTAAAATATTTCTTTAAGTGTGACAGTCTGCATTCTGTCTTTTCCTATTGAAAAAATGTTTATAGGTATCTCGGTTATCTGTTCAAGTCTTACAAGGTACTTTTGTGCATTCACCGGCAAATCCTTAAATTGTTTTATAGTACCTATCTCTTCGTTCCAACCTTCAGCTTCTTCATAAACTGGCGTTATGTCTTTGAAATCATCCGATAAATAAGGAAGATGATTTATAATTGAACCCTTAAAAAGATAACCTGTACAGATATTAATTTTTTTTAAACCGGACAGCACGTCAAGTTTAGTGACAACCATACCTGTAATGCCGTTGAGATATTTTGCTGTTTTTATCATATTAGCGTCGAACCAGCCGCACCTTCTGGGTCTTCCCGTAACAGAACCGTATTCCTCACCTTTATCTCTTATGGCATCTCCAAGTCCTTCTTTCAGTTCTGTCGGAAAATATCCTTCACCGACTCTTGTAGTATAAGCTTTGGTTATACCGATAACTTCATCTATTTTTGTAGGACCTATTCCTACACCCGCTAATGAACCGCCTGCAACAGTATTTGAAGAAGTAACGTAAGGATATGTACCGTGGTCTACATCTAAAAAAGTTCCCTGCGCCCCTTCAAGCATTATGTTTTTCCCTGCATCTACGCTTTTATTAATAAATTCTGAAGAATCTATCAGATAATCCTTAAGTTTATTTCCATACTCAAAGTATTCATTTATCAGCTCATCCGGATTAAATATATTTTCGCATAATACATTTTCAAACAGATAATTTTTTTCCTTAAGACTGAGTATGATTTTTTCATATAACACATCTTTTTTAGTAAGGTCTACAGCCCTGATTCCGATTCTTGCCACTTTATCTTCATAGGCAGGACCTATCCCTCTTCCGGTAGTGCCAATCATTCCAGCACCCCTTAATCTTTCACGGGCTATATCTAACCTTTTATGGTACGGCATAATAATATGACATTTATGCGAAATATAAAATCTTCCTTTAATCTTTATATTAATTTTTTGCAATGCTTCCAATTCTTCAAATAGAACGATAGGGTCTATTACTACGCCGTTACCAAGGATACAAATCTTATCTTCGTTAAGTATACCGGAAGGGACAAGTCTGAAAACTAAGCTGATATCGCCTGTGACCACAGTATGTCCTGCATTATTGCCGCCTTGATACCTTGCAATAATATCCACATTTTTAGACAAAAGGTCTACTATTTTGCCTTTACCTTCGTCACCCCATTGAAGACCTACAACTATAATATTTTTTTTTCTCATAATTTTATTATTTAAGATTATATAATAATTTAATTTTAAATCTTTATTTACTTATTGACCGCGGTTATACGGCCGTGCTTATATTATTGTGTTTCCGATGTATGTTCATCATTATATACTTTTTAAATTCTTCAAGAGAATAAAAGTTGATTTTACTCAAATCTTTTATGTTTTGATAGGAAATAATATTTTTTTCTTTTGCGGCATTATTTTTATCATTATATATATAGACTAGGTTGTTAATGTTATTTTTCTTCATGTATTCAATGTGTTCAATGTAACCGTAATCCATATAATTAATTTCCGATTTATATCCAGCTTCTTTCAAGAAATTGTTCAACTCGACGGAAATTACATAATCGGTTGTTTTGTTTGCTACCACAAACTCATTATGCTTTACATTTGTTTTGTTTATAGCAAGTAATTCTGAAATTATATCTAAATTAATGGCAAATCCTGCACCGGCATAACTTTGACCAAAAGCTTTCGACAGATTATTATACCTTCCTCCGCCTAATAGTTCATAGCCGATACCTGACGCATAACATTCGAAAATTGTTCCCGTATAATAATGTAACCGGCGAACCTCGCCGAGGTCAACAGTAACATAGTCGTTTAATTTGTATGTTTTAATGTACGATATTATTCTTTCTATATTTTCTATCGCTTTTTTTGACCTGTCATTATCTGCAATCTTCCAAGCCTTTTTTATAATATCTTCCTCACCGAACATAAAAGGCAGCTCTTTAATAATATCCTTTTTTTTATCGCTTAAATTTACATTTTCAAGGATACCCGCCAAGGACGAAACGTCTTTTCTTACAACGCAATATTCTATTTTTTCACTTATATCTTCATCTAAATCAGAAATTATGCCTTTAAAGAATTCAACATTGCCTATGTCAACATTAAAATCTTTAATTTTTAATTTTTTTAAAGATTCTATTGCCATAACTATAAGTTCCGCATCGCTTTCCGGCGAATCAGGACCTATCAGCTCAACGCCTGCCTGCCATATTTCTCTGTGTTTGCCGCTTACTATGTCTATATTTCTTAATACAGGTCCGCAATAAGAAAATTTAAAAGGCAGGACATTTGAATTGAGCACGGCGGAACTTAATCTTCCGATTTGTAACGTAAAATCGCTTCTGAAAGATAAAAGCTCTCCCGACCCTACATCAACAACTTTAAATAAATTATTGACATCGGAACTTACCCTCAATGTATCAACTAGTTCAACACTAGGGGTTATAACTCGTTTATATCCCCATTTAGAAAATTCGTTGAGCAATATCTTAGAAGATTCGGTAATTACCGCCGCTTCATAAGGTAGAAAATCCTTAGTGCCGGCAGGCGGCTGCGTTCCTAATTTTATATTATTTTTATTCACTCTGATTATATTAATTATAACTCAAGATATTGCGCGCGTAAAATGTTAGGTTCTGCCAATAATTCGTTTATAACGCTGCTGTCGGCTTTTGAATCAAGCTGTAATATAGAAATAGCCTGCTCTTTATCTCTGCCTAAATGCATTCTTGCTATGTTTATATTATTTTTTCCTAAAACTTTGCCTATAGAAGCGATAACTCCTGATTTATCGCGATTAAATATTGCCAAAATATGACCTTCCGGAATAGCTTCTATTGCATAATTATTAATTTTAACAATCCACGGATTTTTTTTGCCGAATATTGCGCCTGTTATAACGAAAGTTTCTGAGTCTGTCGATACAGAAACTGTAATTGTGCTGGTATAGTCAAGATTAGAATCAGATTTTGCCTCTACTACGGTTATTCCGCGTTTTTTTGCCGTTTCATTTGCATTTATATAATTAACATCTTCTCCTAAAAGCGGATAAAGCAGACCTTTTATAATATTTGGAGTAATCGCAGAAACGTTGTGGTTTGCAACGGTACCGTTATAATCTATCTTAACGGATTTGATAGCGCCTGTAATTAAATTTCCCGTAAGTTTACCTAATTTTTCTCCCAATGTTAAATAAGGTCCGACTACTTCTAACTCTTCTTTAGTAACTGAAGGAACGTTTACGGCATTTTTTATTGTTCCGTTAAGCAAATAATCAGCCATTTGATTACAAACAGCTACTGCGACGTTTACCTGAGCTTCCAATGTTGATGCTCCAAGATGCGGAGTTACAATTAAATTATCTAACGTAAGCAGAGGATTGTTAACCGGAGGCTCAACCTCAAAAACATCTAAGGCACATGCTGCTACTTTTTTAGACTTCAATGCTTCATAAAGGTCAGCTTCATTTATTATACCGCCTCTGGCTATATTAAGCAGTCTCACTCCGTCTTTCATTTTTGCGATAGTTTCTTTGTTTATCATACCTTTCGTTTCTTTTGAAAGCGGAGTATGTACACTTATATAATCCGATTTTTCATAAATTTCATCTAAACCGACATAATTAATTTCAAGTTCCTGAGCTTTTTCTTTGGAAAGAAAAGGGTCATATCCTATGACATTCATACCAAAGCATTTTGCTCTTTTATTTAATGTCTGCCCGATATTTCCCAAACCGATTATACCCAATGTTTTGCCGTATACCTCAACACCTTGAAATTTGCTTTTCTCCCATTTACCTTCCTTAATAGATAAAAATGACTGAGGGATATATCTTGACATCGCAATAAGCATACCGAAAGTAAGTTCAGCCGTAGTGACCGTATTGCCGCCAGGCGTATTCATTACAACAATTCCTGCGGCGGTAGCAGCAACTTTATCGACGTTATCTAATCCGCTGCCGGCTCTGCCTATAACCTTAAGATTTTTAGCAGCTTCGATTATATCTTTGGTAAGTTTCGTTGCGCTTCTGATAACTATGCCGTGATATTCATGTATTATTGATTTAAGCTCTTCCGGCTTTAATCCCACTTTGACATCAACCTGAATCTTACTGGTTTTAGATAATATATCAACACCTTCTTTAGACAGTTTATCACTTACAAGAACTTTTAGCATATTAATGTCTCCTCCGAATTTATTTATTACATGGATAATTATGCACCGAAAAGAGCCTCTTGAGCCGCTTTCAATCCGGCACCCGTTTCAAATTTATAACCAAGCTCTTTCAGTACAGCTTCTAATGCGGAAACAACCGTTATAACATCAAAACAGCCTGCATAACCCAAATGAGCAATTCTAAAGATTTTACCTTTAGCTGCATCCTGTCCGCCTGCTATAGTTATACCGTATTTTTCTCTAATTAGCTTAGTTATCTTCGACGCATCTATACCTTCAGGCGCCCAAACAGCCGTGAGCGCATTGGAAGGTTCGTCTACAGGGTATAATTTTAATCCTAAAGCCTGGACTGCTTTTTTTGTTGCATTTGCTAAACTTGCATGTCTTTTAAATACATGTTCTAATCCTTCCTCTTTAATTTCTTTTAAAACTTCCCTCAGTCCCACAATGAGCTGAACATTAGGCGTATATGCATTTTGATTTTTTTCTAAAGATTTCTTTTCTTTTTTAAAATTAAAATAATATTTGGGTAAATCTGATTGTTCAACAAAAGACCATGCTTTTTCGCTTAGTGAAGCAAAAGCAAGTCCGGGAGGAAGCATAAGAGCTTTCTGAGAGCCGGTAACAACAACATCTATGCCCCATTCGTCCTGAGGAATGTTAACCACGCCGAGGGCTGTTATAGCATCGACTATCAGTATTGTATTAGCTCTTTTTTTTACTATTTCTGCAATTTCTTTTACAGGATGGTACACCCCTGTGGATGTTTCAGAAGCCTGAATATACACGGCTTTAATTTCGGGGTCGTTATTCAGCGCCTCTTCTATAGTCTTTGGGGAAACTGCATGTCCCCATTCTACATCAACTGCCTGAACGTTAACAGAATACGCTTTGCATATATCAAACCATCTTTCTCCGAATTTTCCGCCTCTCACTGCTATGGCATGGTCGCCTTTGGAAAGCAAATTTGATACGCACCCTTCCATTGCACCGGTACCGCTTGATGTGAAAATTAAAACTTCATTTTTCGTCTGGAATAAATACTTTAAATTGTCTCTCACTTCTTGCAATACGACAGAATATTCCGGTGCTCTGTGATGAATAATCGGAAGCGACATCTCCGCCAATACGCGCTCTGGAACAGGCGTAGGTCCCGGTGCTAACAGATATTTTTTCTGCATCTTTAAAACCCCTCATTTTTAATGATTATTTTTTGTTTATTAACTGTATTTTGTATTTTTATATATTTTAATTTGATTTAAAAAATTATAATATATTATAATATTAAGAATAAACATATTACACTGCTATTACAATATTACTAAATCAAATTTCTCTTGAATTGTCAAGAATTAAGCAACGCATATTTTGCAATATTGTATATTTTTATATAATTTAACTTTGACTTTCTATATTATTATTATATAATTTATAATCTATAATCTGTGCGGGTATGAAATTTATATAACAATAAAAAAATAAAGAATATTATAAAATTATAAAAAATATAAATATTAAAAACATCTGCCGTATTACAGCTGCAGAGTGAAAACATATTTTTTTATTTTTTATAAATTGATATTATCAGGAGATTTTCTTATGAACTTAAAATTAAACTATATATTAATATTAAGGAACGTTCTGCTTAATTTCACATTGTTTATATCCGCTTTCTTGGCTATTGCTTTTTATCTTTTTTTTATTTCCGATAATTCTTACGGCGCTGCGGTAAAAATCCAAGCTGCCGCTTCAAATGTAATTCAGGTTAATTTTGACAACGTTTCTAAAATTAACTCTCCTAAAAATAATAAACTTAAACATAAAAAACAATCTGTTCTGCTAACCGTTACCCCAGGCAAACTAAAAGTTGCTTATAATAATATTAAAAAGAAAGTTAGCATCAGGCACAAAAAGCACAAAAAAGTTTATCAACAAAAAATTAATGTTAGAAAAATTAAAAATACTGCATTAAGCAACTCAGGACTTTTAAATACCGGCGATAAAGTTTTCTCTAACGCCTCTCATATTTTTCCTATGATTATCAACAAAGAAATTATCCATTATATTCACTTTTATCAGAATACAGGCAGAGGTGTTTTTAAAACAATGTTGGAAAGGTCGGAAAGATATATTCCTATGATAAAATCTGTTTTTAAAAAACTCGGTCTGCCTAATGATCTCGCATATCTGGCAATGGTGGAAAGCGGGTTTTCTCCAACGGCTTATTCTTATGCAGGCGCAAGCGGTATGTGGCAATTTATTCCTTCAACGGCCAGGATATTCGGTTTGACGATTAACTGGTGGGTTGATGAAAGAAGAAATCCTATAGAGTCAACTTATGCGGCAGGGGAATATTTAAAAAATTTATTTAATACATTCGGCTCATGGTATTTAGCCGCTGCTGCATACAATTCGGGTCAAATGACAATTGAAAGAGCGCTGTCTCTTTATCCTGGAGGCAATTTTTGGACAATATCCCAAAACAAACCTTATCTGCTGCCGGGGCAAACACGAAGATATGTTCCAAAAATAGTAGCTGCGGCAATAATAGCAAAAGACCCGCAAAATTTTGGATTTAAAAATTTGAAATATAAGAAACCTATAAAATTTGCACAGGTTAAAGTGCCGTTTTCGGTCAGTTTATTTGCGCTTGCTAAATGCGCAGAAATATCTGAAAATAGTTTATGGAGGCTAAACCCCGATATATTAAGAGGAGTAACGCCTCCAAACGATCCTCATTTTTTATTAAATATACCTGCAGATAAATTACAAATTTTTAAACACAATTTTAAAGATATAAAGCAGTATATTCCTCAGACTCCCAAGGTCGTCGCCGTATCTTATAATAAACCGCAAAATAGCTTTTACTACACAGTGCAGCCAGGCGATACTTTGGATTCAATCGCTTTAAAATATGGGGTTTCGCTTAATACATTAGAACAGGACAATCATTTAAGTTCCTATTCTTTAATTAATGTGGGCGAAAAATTGCTTATTCCGGGTAACGGCAGTAATAATAACTACAGTTCAAATCAAAACCATTCAAGCTTTTACTACACAGTGCAGCCAGGCGATACTTTGGATTCAATCGCTTTAAAATATGGGGTTTCGCTTAATACATTAGAACAGGACAATCATTTAAGTTCCTATTCTTTAATTAATGTGGGCGAAA
>JAKAFU010000029.1:0-1769 GCA_021825865.1 bacterium | reverse complement strand
AGCTTTTACTACACAGTGCAGCCAGGCGATACTTTGGATTCAATCGCTTTAAAATATGGGGTTTCGCTTAATACATTAGAACAGGACAATCATTTAAGTTCCTATTCTTTAATTAATGTGGGCGAAAAATTGCTTATTCCGGGTAACGGCAGTAATAATTTAGTAAGACCCGTGAATTTGCAAAAAAAATATATAACGGTAAAACCGGGCATGACATTATGGAGTATCGCAAAAACTTATAATATATCATTACAAACAATTAAAAATATAAACAATATTAATAATTCAGACATACACGTCGGCGAAAAAATATATCTTGCAAGTAATTACCGTAATAATCTTAATGCCGACACTAAATTTGATACTAAAAACATTAATATTAATAAAAAACTTATCGAATATAAGGTAAAATTCGGCGATTCTCTGTACGCGATAGCGGCTAAATATCATTCATCGGTGAAATCCATAATGGCTTATAACAATCTTAAAAACCAAAATTCAATTTATCCGGGTCAAGTTTTAAAAATAAACTAAAATATACACTATAATAAATAAATTTATGATTAATTTTGACGATGCATTAAATATTATATTATCAACTAAAATTAAAGTTAATACTTCTCTAATTCCGTCTTCGGAAAGCACTGGGCGCACATGTTCATCAGATATTAAATCAAAAATAGATTTTCCTTCTGAAAACAATTCTGCTATGGATGGATATGCGCTAAAATCTGATTTTACCGAAGGAGCACATTCAAAATCTGTAATAAAATTAAAAATAAATCAAAATACAATATATGCAGGAAGTTTAAACAAACATAAAATTGGGATGGACGGGGCAGTTAAGATTATGACAGGCGGATATATGCCGGCTAATTTTGATGCCGTGATTCCGGTGGAAAAAACAAAAACGGAAAATGATTTTTTACTTTTAGACTCGCCTGTAAAACAAGGTTCGAACGTAAGATTAAAAGGCGAGGATATTAAAAAAAACGACATCATCATCCCAAAAAATACAAAATTGTCATACACGCAGGCAGCGCTGCTTGCCGCCTGTAACGTTAAACAAATCAAAGCATACGATAATATTCCCGTATCTATAATTTCTACCGGCAATGAAATCATATCCATAAACGAAACTTACAAATACGGTAAAGTAATTAATTCCAATGGGATAATGGCGGAATCTCTTATGTCGAATAACGGCTGCCGCATATTAAAAAATGTAATATGCAAAGATAAATTATCCGCAATAAAAAAAGAATTGGAAACCGCTCTTATTACAAGCAAAATTATAATTACATCTGCAGGCGCTTCCTTCGGAGAAAAAGATTTTACCGAAAAAGCTTTAATGGAACTGGGTCTAAAAATTAAATTCAGACAGGTCGCAATGAAACCGGCTAAACCCTTTTCTTTTGGTCTGATAGACAAAACTCCTATTTTTATAGTCCCCGGAAACCCAGTCGCATTTTTTGTTTGTTTGATTGTTTTTATAAAACCTTTCATAGAAAAACAGCTGAATTTAAATAATTCTTATAATTTATTTAACTCCTCGGCAATTTCGAAAATAACTTCCGCTTTCCATAAAAAACACAATAGGAGAGAATTTCTGCCTGCAAGAACGTTTATAGAAAAGGGATGCTTATATTCTGAGGTATATAAAAAAATAGGCCCTGCAATGATCAGTTCTTTCGCCCATATTAATTCTATTATTTCCATACCTGAAGAAACTACTGAAATTAAGGCATTTGATGATGTTAATATATATT
>JAKAFU010000028.1 GCA_021825865.1 bacterium | reverse complement strand
GCTCTTTCGCCTTATTATTACTATGCTACGAATTATACGCTATGCCAGAACTATTTTCATTCTATAATGGCTCCTACCCAGCCTAACAGGCTTTATCAGATTGCAGCGCAGTCTAACGGTCATATAACAGATTTAAAACCGTCAAGACCGTACGAGTTTCCGACTATTTTCAACAGGCTTGAAAAAGCTAATATCTCTTGGAAAATATATGTGCAGGGCTGGCCTAACCCTCATAAATACGTTCATCACTGGGTGCCGGTTATATGGTTTGATAGTTTCAAAAGAGATAAGAACTTATGGAACAAAATAAGACCTGCCGAAGAATATTTTGAAGACATAAAAAATGGAACCCTGCCGCAATTCAGCTGGCTCGTACCGGATTTTGCGCATTCCGAACATCCTCCGGCAAACGTTAAAACAGGTATGTTATATACGGTAAAAAGAATAGAGGCTTTGAGAAAAAGCCCTTTATTTTCAAAATCCGCTATTTTTTTAAACTGGGACGAATGCGGCGGTTTTTACGACCATGTTGTACCGCCGGTAGTAGATTACTACGGTCTCGGAATGAGGGTCGGATGCATTATTATTTCACCGTTCGTCAAAAAAGGTTATATTTCTAACGTAAGGCATGAACACGCCTCCGTTCTTAAATACGTAGAAAACCTCTGGGGAATAGAGCCTTTAACTGATAGGGACAGATATGCGAACGGTTTTGACGATGTATTTATTGTTTAAGTTGTTATAAAATCGCAATATAAATTAACATAATTCTTATAAATCAAATATTAAAGTAATTCAGCTTTTTCGATTTTTTCAAATGCGGCGGCTTCTTTAGAAAATGTAACAATCTGGCTTTCACAACTGGCATTGAGTAATATCCGTAGAAACGATTTTATAGGCAAAGGCTATACTGCCGTTTTTGTAGGAAAACAGCCCAGATGTACGGTAGCACAGATAATAAAAAAGAAGACCGCCGCTCCCCTTACAACCGTAATTTCTTCTAAAAGTTAAAATAAATACCTTCCAGTCCGCAATCTTTGATTCTTCCATATAGAATAAATTTATTTATGGTAGAAGCAAGGGCGCATTATATGTCATCTTCAAAAAAGATTGTTTCTTTTTAATCACAATTGTTTTAACATATCTATTTGCTCCTTTATTATTTATATTTTATCTTAAGGATGATCATGATTATTTTATAATTGCATCATTGAGATGCTTATAGATAAAGGAGTCTTTTAATTTTTAGTTAATGTTCTTTCGGCAATTTGTAGAGTAATCTTTTGTTATATTTTTCCTATATATTTAAAAATATTTTTTTCGTGTTTTAGACTTATAAATCTTATTAAATAACATTAATTAAGTTTCGAGGAGAGAGGAGGAAAGTATGAACACATTTAGCAGGATAGAAAAGCATAGGTTGAATCGGCTTGGTCTGAACCAAAAAACCGTGTTTTATATTTTAGTTTTTGGATTTTTCGCAGTTCTAAGTTTTGCGTTATTGCAGGTAAAAACGTCTTACGCGTCGGGACAGCCGGCATTAACGGGAGGGAACGTTAATCTTTACGAAAATCCCGCAACCGGCGAAGTGTTTTTGAAATCGGGTGCCGGAAGAATAAAGATAGGGAAAAAAATGACGGATAAACTCTTTAAAACCCAAAGCGCCAAATCTTCATTGATACCGTCCATGCCGTCATGGCTAAAAAATATTCAGCTTCACGCCCTTATCTACATGGGATACGGCTATTTTACCAATACCGGCTTCAGCGGTCAGATGCAGCTTGAAGAGGAACCGCCGGCAACCGGTAATAACGGATACAACGCTTTTAACGTCAACAGGGGATATTTAATATTTATTTATCAGCCGAATAAAAACTGGTTTTTAAAGATTACGCCTAATATAGTTAAAACGTCAAATTCCGGAATAACGGGAGGAAGCGAGTTTTACCGCCTTAAATACGCATTTGTTCAGTTCAACCATGTTTATAATGCAAACGGGCTTACGACAAATATAAAAGCAGGTCAGTTTCCGACCCCTATGGTAGCATGGGAAGACGGACTTTTAGGCTACCACTTTGTTGAAAGAACCCCATGGGGATTTTTAGGCGTAACATCTACTCAGGCAGGTTTAGGCGTATCCGGCAAATTCAGAAATGACGGGAAGATATATTTGGCGTATAACGCCGGTATTTTTAACAATGCGGCGTTTCATAATTCTGAAGAAGCAGACCAGAAGAGCCCTCAGGTAAGGTTAAGCTACTATCCGTTCGGCGCAGCTTCAAATTTAAACGGTTTAGGCGTAAGCGGATATTATTCATGGGGAATGAACGACGGCAGTTTTGAGCCGTCCGTGTCGGATGCAAGTTCTTCAAATCTTCCGGTTACAAGAGCGTCTTTGATTCTTAATTATAAAACGGACAGATATAATATTGTTCTTCAATACGATTATGCAAGAAATTTAACATATCCGCTGGGCGGAGGACCTGCCAGTTTCGGAAACAGCGAAGATGCCGGAAGTGCATGCTCTCCTATAGGTGTATATTCTACTTCAGAACCGAATACAACTTGTAATTCTAACGGCTCTTTGCCGTTCAATGTCGGTTTGCCGTCAAGCGTGACAGGCGCGATTTCAAACAATACCGAGCACGGAGTAGATGCCTTTGGATATTATAATATAACAAATAAAATAGGCGTATTCGGACTTATCCAGGACTGGTTTATGCAGCCTAATGCAGGATTCTCCTATGCAAGCAACGGTACAAGCAATGTATACGAAAGCCCTTATAATTTTCAGAGACTTGTTATAGGCGTAGGATATAAACTAAACAATAATATTCAGCTTGCATTAGACGACCAGAATTTCAGATTCTTAAACGACAGCGCTTATAGAAACGCTCCTGAAACATCGCCTGCGTACATCAACTATGGACAGTGGATGGGCGATACTAACGCAATATTCTTAAATGCGAGAATAGCTTTTTAGAAAAATTTTTTAATACATACAGCAGTGGTTAAAGACAGGAGCAATATAAATTAAAGACTGTATGGGCACTGTAAAATAAAGTAAAAAAATAAAAGTTTCTTTACCCCCGAAGAAGCAATGCAGAATATGCACCGGTGTTAATGTGAAGATTAGCGCCGGTGCATATTTTATTTTTATTTTACCGCTTTAAAGATTTTCAATTGCATAATTATTTATTATTATAATATGGTATAATCATTGCATTAATTGCGCTAATAAATATTACTCAGCGGCGGACAACGGCGATAACTTTTCTTTTTATTAAAATGAAACTTTCGGAATTATATAACGTAATTAAATTACGCGATTAAATAAATAGTTGCATAAAAACATTTTGTTATTATTTTTATTATTTTTGTTATTGACATAATCTGTTAAATTAAATAAAATAAATAGTTTATCACGTATAAATATTAACGCGTAATTAACAACGCATAATTATTAGCGTATAGATATTTATTACTGAATTTTGAAACTGCTTATTACTGCAGAAAACAAATAAAACGGTATGATTATATAATATATTATAATAAATAATGTTTGATAATTTAAGTTCAAAATTAGAAAAAGTATTTAAGCACCTGAGGGGCTTCGGAAAATTATCCGAAAAAAATATTGAAGATGCCCTTAAAGATGTAAGACTGAGCCTTTTAGAAGCCGACGTTAATTACATTATAGTAAAAGAATTTATTGAAAATGTAAAAACTAAGGCTATAGGCGAAAAGGTTATGGACAGCCTTACGCCGTCTCAGCAGATGATTAAAATCATCAGGGATGAGATGGCTGCGCTGCTTGGAGAATCCGAACCTTTAAATATAAAAGCTAAGCCGCCTGTCATTATTATGCTTGCCGGCTTGCAGGGCTCCGGTAAAACTACCACGGCCGGAAAACTTGCGCTTTATCTTTCCCGAATGAAAAGAAGCGTTTATCTTGTGCCTGCCGATATTTACCGTCCGGCGGCTATACTTCAGCTGAAAAAAATAGGGGCAAGCATAAGCATACCGGTGTATGACACAAGAAATGAAACTAATCCGGATGAAAAACCTGCCGAAATAGTTAAAAATGCAATTAATATTGCCGAAAAAAATGCATATGACACAATAATAATAGATACGGCGGGCCGTCTTGAAATTGACGAACCGCTCATGAATGAACTTAAAGAACTGAAAAATAAATTTGCTCCCAATGAGATTTTATTTGTTGCCGATTCCATGCTTGGACAGAGCGCTGTTAATGTTGCTAAAAAATTCAACGATATGCTCGGCATAACAGGCGTTATTCTAACTAAAATTGACGGCGATTCAAGAGGCGGAGCGGCGCTGTCTATTAAAAAAACTATAAATAGACCGATTAAATTTATAGGTACAGGCGAAAAATTAAGCGACTTTGAAGTTTTTCACGGAGACCGCGTTGCCGAAAGAATTTTAGGCATGGGCGACGTTCTGTCCCTTATAGAAAAGGCTCAGGAATCAATAGATGAAAAAACCGCAAAATCATTAGAAGCAAGTATTACGAAAAAAGATTTTACCATTAAAGATTTTGCAGACCAGCTTGGAATGGTTTCTAAAATTGGCGGAGTTGCACAAATTGCATCTATGATACCCGGTTTTTCAAAGATAAAAGATAAATTTAATCCTGAAGCTGCCGAAAAAGAACTCGTTAAAATTAAAGCAATAATTAATTCAATGACGGAGAAAGAAAGAAAAAATCCGGATATACTGAACGGCGGGCGAAGAAAGAGAATAGCCCTCGGAAGCGGCGTTACGGTTAATGACGTAAATATTTTCATAAACAAATTTGAAGAAGTAAAAAAAATGATGAAATCATTTAAAAAAAATAAATTTGGCGGTCCGCTAAAAAATATAAAAAATATGTTTAACAATATTAATCAATAAAGGAGATTTAAAGTGTCGGTAAAAATCAGATTGGCTAGAGTAGGTTCTCACAAAAAACCATATTACCGCGTTGTTGCGGCATCATGCGAAAAATCGGCTACCAAAAAATTCATTGAGATTTTAGGAACTTATAATCCGCATCTTGATCCGGCCGATTTTAAAATAAATAAAGACAAGTTTGACAAATGGATAAGTCTGGGTGCGCAGCCTTCCGATACGGTCAAATCTTTGATTAAAAAAAATAGTAAGGCAGCCGCCGCAAATTAATTTATAATTCAATTAATTAATATAATCAATATAATTTAATATAGTTATATAATTATAATATTTTCTTATAATATTAATGTCTGAGTATATTGCTGTAGGCAGTATCATTAAACCCCACGGTATTAAAGGGGAAATTGTCGTGAGATTTTTTAATCCCGACTTTGTTTTTAATGAACAATTGCTCGAAGACGGAAAATTATTGCTGTATGTGTCGGATTCCGGCAATTATACCGAATCAAAAATAAACTATCTGCCATTATTTATAGAATGGCTCAAAAACGGAAATAAACAGTATTTCATTAAAATAGAAAATATCAATAGCATTGAAGAAGCTGAAAAATTTAGAAATGTTAAGGTTTTTACAAAAAAAGAGCAGCTGCATCTTGAAGAAAACGAATATCTGGTTTCTGATTTAATAGGTTTAAAATGTTTGAATATTTTCAATAAAGACTTAGGCGGCGTTACGGAAATATATCTGGGCGATACCGACATTGCGGAGATACAGTCGGAAGCTGCAGTGTATTTTTTGCCTATGACGGACGACAATATACTGGAAATAGATATTGAAAACAAAGTTATAATAGTAAAAAACGAAAACTTATATAAAATATAATTTAAGAATGTTATGAAAAAAGTAATTGACATTATTTCTATAATGCCTGATTATTTTAGTTCTTTTATATCAACGGGATTAATCAGCAGGGCTATTAAAGAAAATATCATTGAAATTAATATAATTAATCCGAGAGATTTCACGCTAGACAAGCACCGCAGGGTTGACGATAAAGTGTACGGCGGCGGGGCAGGTCAGCTTTTAATGCCTGAACCGGTTGTTAAAGCATGGGAGCATGCAAATGGTGTTTATAAAAATAATGCAACCGCCGCCGCTCATAATACGGCTATCGAAAAGGCTGCCGATGCAGAAAAGTCGCCGTTGCAGTCTTTGTCTGTAATTATGTCGGCATCGGGAAGATTATTAAATTCAGCGCTTGCAAAACAGCTTGCCGCAAATGCTCATTTAGTGATTATTTGCGGGAGATACGAAGGCATAGACGCACGCGTTGCCGATATTACCGGAAGCATGGAGGTTTCAATCGGAGATTATATTCTTTCCGGAGGCGAAATTGCTTCCATCGTGCTGATTGAAACAGTTTGCAGATATTATTCAGGTTTTATGGGAAATACCGAGTCATTGACAGAGGAAAGCTATTCTGCTGATTTGTGCGGCATAAAAGGGAAGCAGCTGCTTGAATACCCGCAATTTACTAAACCTAGAAATTTTAGGAATTTAGAAGTTCCGGAAGTGCTGCTTAGCGGTAATCATAAGCATATAAATGAATGGAGATTAAAAAACGCTATAGCAAAAACAGTGAAAAATAGACCTGAATTTTTATAAAATTGATTTTTTCAAAACTAAGCAGAATACTTCAGCAATAATATAATAATATCAAACATATTTTAAATTAAACATATTTAAACAATATAATAAGGAGCGTAAATTATTATGAATATCGTGGACAAAATCGAGCAGGAATCTTTAAAAACTGATATTCCTGAATTTAAAGCAGGCGATACACTCAGAATACACCAGAAAATCAAAGAGGGCGACAAGCAGAGAATACAGATTTTTGAAGGCGTCGTTATTGCCAAGAGAGGCTCTAATATAAGATTTTCATTTACCGTCAGAAAAAATTCATACGGCGTAGGCGTTGAAAAGACGTTCCTTGCCCATTCTCCGCTGATTGAAAAAATAGAATTTGTTTACAGCGGCAAAGTCAGAAGAGCAAAGCTTTATTATTTAAGAGATAAAACAGGCAAAGATGCTAAGATAGAGCGCAGGGATTTGTTTAACACTAAAGGTAAAGCAGATAAGACTAAAAAAACAGATGCGGCGGCGCAGATTTAAATATATTTAGAATTATATAGTATTAAATTATATACAGTATTACTTATTACGGTATATATATTGATTATACTTGTTATATACAGGTGTTGATTATGAGCGAAAAATCTTACAGGGTTATTATTAAGGGCATAGTTCAGGGCGTTAATTTCAGAAACTTCACTAAAAAAGAAGCCGACAGAATAGGCGTGAACGGTTATGTTCAAAACACCCATGACGGGCACGTAGAGGCTTTTTTTGAAGGAGAAGAGGAAAGGATTAAAGAACTTATATCAATGGTTCATGTCGGACCTGCCCATGCCAAAGTAAAAGAAGTAAAACTTTACGAGCAGGATTCTCTTTCAAATTTTAAAGACTTTAGAGTAATAAGATAAAATACAAATAATATCAATTATATAACTGACATATATAATATATATCATTATATAATATATTATAATCAGTTAAACAGTTAGCATGCCCGCCCTATTATTTATTAATTTGAGGCGGGTTTATTTTTACGATGCGAAAAATGTTTCTAAAAGTTATTTATTGTCTATAATTTTTAGCCGTTATGTATATTTGAAATTAGAGAACAAGTAAATCAGGATAGAAAAGCCAGAACTGCCGCAACGTGACCTTTAGCTTTTACGTTATGCCATATCTTTTTAACCGTGCCGTCTTTTGATATTAAATATGTAGAGCGTATAATGCCTTTAGTAATTTTTCCGTATAATTTCTTTTCTCCGTATGCGTCATATGCCTCAGCTATTTTTTTATCAGGGTCGCTTAATAGCGGAAAAATTAAATTTTGTTTTTCTTTAAATTTCATATGTGAAGCGATGCTGTCTGGACTTACCCCCGCAACATTATAGCCTTTTGACAGCAGAGCATTAAAATTATCTCTGAAATCGCATGCCTCGGCAGTACATCCCGGCGTGTTGTCTTTTGGATAAAAATATAGTATTAAATCTTTATCCAACAAATCTTTTAATGTAAATATTTTTTCATTTCCGTTATTATCAATACCGGATAATTTGAAATCAACCGCTTGAACACCTTCTTTTAACATAACTGCACCCGCGCTTTAAGTTTTATTTTAGCATTATTAATATTATATTATATTTTACATAATATAATATGTTTATTATATATATGATTATATTATATTATCTTTTTATAGCATGTCTATCATTATATTATAATGTATAATATCTAGCTTATAATATAAAAACAAAATAATTTTATATATAATACTCATATAAAAAACATAAACCCTTACACAAAAATTATAATAACATTACATTTATATATCTTCAATTATTTTAAACTTAAATTTTTTTCTTGCAATTTGAAATATATAAATATATGATAAAATAAATTAAAATTATATATGATACAATTAGAGGTCAATTTGCTGTTAAAATGACAAAAACAACAAGTATGCTATTTATTTTTAACGGGTGCAAGACAATACTTTGAACGGCATATCTATTTTATTTTTGTTCCTTCTGCTAATACCTGTTATCATTTCATTTAATCCAAGACTATCTTTAATATTCAGTTCTGCAATATACCTGCTGCTTTCAGTTTTTTTGCTGTTTTCGCTATTATTCGGTTTTACAAAATTATCGCTGATGCTTCCGTTTTCAGTTCAACTGAACGGTTTGTTCGGATTGGGCAATGCGGCTAATTCCGACCATATTACTTATTTAACCTCGATACCTTATCTTAATTTTTCATATCTATTTGACAGTCTGTCGCTGCTGTTCGGTTTTTTAATAGCATTTTTAGGCTTTATCGCTTCACTGTATTCAGTGAATTATTTATATGAAGAACATTATAAAAATAAATCCTTGTTTGTAATATTATTTAACGGGTTTATTATTTCAATGCTTTTTGTGGTGTTCAGCGCTAACGGTCTTTCATTCCTTATATTTTGGGAAATTATGTCAATCCTTTCATTTTTTCTTGTTCTGTTTGAATATGAGAAAGAAGAAAGTAAAAAAGCGGCAAATCTTTATATAATAATGACCCATATCGGTACATTTTTCATTTTTCTGCTATTTCTATATATGTTCACGAAAACAGGCAGTTTCTCTTTCGAAGCCTGGAAGCGTTTGGGCATTAGCGGCACTCTAAGCGCTGCAGGCATGCTGACGGTCTTTATTCTTACCCTGCTCGGTTTTGGAATGAAAGCGGGTATTTTTCCGCTTCATGTGTGGCTTCCGAAGGCTCATCCGGAAGCGCCGTCCGGCGTATCGGCGCTGATGTCCGGCATTATGATAAAAACTGCAATTTACATGATGCTCAGATTTTATTTTGAATTTATGAAATCATACGGGTGGGGTTTTGGATTCACAATCCTTTTAATTGGCGCTATGACGCTGATTTACGGGGTTCTGAACGCCGGAATTCAGGATAATATAAAACGGCTTTTGGCATATTCTTCAATGGAAAATATAGGAATAATGCTTATGGCATTGGGTTTAGCCATGATATTTTATTCTCAGGGTATGTATCTTTTGTGCGCGTTTGCGCTTATGGCTCTTTTGTTTCATATAATGAATCACGCCTTATTTAAAGGACTTTTATTTCTGGGTTCCGGTGCCATAGCTTCTCAAACCCATACAAAAGACATGAACAAATTAGGCGGACTGATTAAAAAAATGCCCAAAGTCTCATTTATTTTTCTTATCGGAGTTTTATCTGCGGCAACACTTCCCCCGTTTAACGGTTTTGTCAGCGAATGGATGATTTATCAGTCTTTACTTATGGCAAGCAGCGTCAACGTTGAAATTATCAGGATATTTACCCCTATATTTGCTTCGGTTATGGCATTAGCCGGCGGGCTTGCGGCGCTTGCGTTCGTTAAGGCATACGGTATATCTTTTCTTGGAAGGGCAAGGTCGCAGGGAGCAAATAATGCAAAAGAGCCGCCGTTTTTAATGCTTGCATCAATGGGCATTCTTGCGTTTTTATGTTTTCTGCTGGGTATATTTTCATTTATAGGGCTCATACCCATAAACAAAGCAGTTAAGGAAATCACTAATATATCTATTTATAAAAATGTTGCAATATCTTACGGTTCAATAGTTACCCTTCCAAAGTACAGTATGGGGGTTATTTCTCCCATCGGGCTTCTGCTTGCAGGAATAGTTTTTATAGGCGCAATTTATCTGTTCATAAAAATATTCGGGAATATGAAGACTAAAGTTTTTGAAACATTTGCATGCGGTCTTGAGAATAAAAATGTTTATAATGTAAATGTAAATGTTTCAGATGCGCAGTTAATCGGTCAAGATGCCTGTGAAATTAAGAGCAACTGTTCCCAGTACAGTTCAGCAGGTTTTTCGCAGCCTTTAAGAAGAATTTTTTCAGGATTGTATAATATTAAAGAACATTTAATAAATGAAGAATATAAAAGAAAATATTTTTTTCCGGTTAAAAATTATGTATTTAAAGCGGGTGATTTATTTGAATATTTTTATAATTCGTTTGCCGAGAAATTTTTGGAAAAGATTTCAAAACTGAGAGCGCGCATTCAGGGCGGCGTTGTTCAAACTTATATAGCCTATATAGTCGGTACCCTGATAATTTTATTAATATGGTTCAGCTGGTTTCATCATACATTGTGAAAATGCATATTGAAACAACTGACTATTAAATTGATTCAGCTTGTTAATTTATCATAAATAGGCGCGGATGTGCAGAGATGCAGTGAAACTGCAAATTAATTAAAATAACTATTAAATAAATAAATAAATAAATTAATTTGAAATAGATTGATTCAAAAGTTCAATGCTAATGTTAAATAATGATTTATTAAATTTTAATGCTGTTTTAATAGGAATTGCACAAATTTTGATTCTTATTTTGATAGCACCGTTTGTAAACTCTTATATAAATAAAATAAAAAGTATTTTAAGAGGGCAGCAGGGAAGACCTTTATTTCAAGGGTATAAAGATATCTTTAAACTTATACGCAAGGAAGTCGTTCTTTCGGAAGATGCGTCATATATTTCAAGATTCGCGCCGTATATAGTTTTTGTTTCTATTTTAGTTTCCGCCTGTTTTTTGCCGGTATTCAGTTCTAATGCGCTGCTGTCGTTTACCGGAGATATTATAGCGTTAGTTTATACCATAGGACTCGGCACTTTTTTTATGGCATTATACGGTATGGACCAGGCTTCAAGTTTTGGCGGTCTGGGTTCCAGCAGGGACATCCTGATAGCTTCTCTGGCTGAGCCGACCTTGATGCTGGTTATTTTTACTTTTGCTTTGCAGACAAGAACTACCAATATAAGCCGGATTTTTATAGATATACATAAAAACGGTTTTTTAAATTATCCTGTTTCTTATGTTTTAGCATTAATGGCGTTCTTAATAATTTCTGTTGCCGAAAACGGAAGAATACCCGTTGACAATCCCGATACGCATCTGGAACTTACTATGGTTCACGAAGCTATGATACTTGAAGGTTCAGGAAGACATCTCGCTTTGTTTGAATATTCGTCTTATTTGAAATTGATAATATTCATAACGCTTGCTTCCAATATATTTCTTCCGATAGGGGTATACGGCGGAATCCCGCATTCTCTGTCGTCATTTTCATTTTTGACAATATTATATGCAATTGCATTTTATATTCTAAAAGTGTTAATTTTTGCGACGCCGATAGCTTTTATTGAAATATCGATGGCGAAACTGAGGTTTTTCAGGGTACCTGATTTTTTGATGCTGGGATTTGTTCTGTCTATAATTTCATTAGTTTTGTATTCTATTTAAACGGGTAATTATGCTGAATATAACAAGTTTTATTGAACTCATGGGCGCATTTGTTTTATTTTTTGCCATACTGCAAACGGCAAGCCACAGGGTTGATTTTTCAATTAAAGTGTACAGTATTCAATCGTTGTTTTTAAGCATAACTATTTTCGTTATGGGCATATATTCCAATAATGCCGAACTGTATCTGTCAAGTTTTCTTACTTTTGCCATAAAGGTTATAGCGATACCGTATTTTTTAAATAAAGTAACCAAGAGAATCTCTATAAGAGAAAAGATTGTCCCGTATATTAATATGACTAATTCCGTATTAATTACCGGTGCCATAACAATATTTGCTTTTTTTATAACTAAAGGGGATTTTGCAAGTCATGAATTTATTGCGCGCAGGGTTTTTCCTACCGCTTTAGCGGTTATTTTAATAGGCGTTTTTATAATGATTGCGCGTAAAAAAGCAATTATACAGATTATCGGTTTTTTAACCTTAGATAACGGAATTATTCTTGCGGCGACTTCTATTACTAAGGGTTTGCCGCTTGTAGTAGATATAGGGGTGTTTTTTGACGTGTTTATAGGGGCTATTATGGCGGGCGTGTTGATATACCGTATAAGAACATCATTTGACAGCCTTGATACATCAAAGATGTCAAATTTAAAAGAATAATTACAACAAAATAATAAATAAGAAAGAAGATTTAAGGAGTATTAAAACAAAATAATAAACGATAAATGAGCAAGAATGCTTAAGAATAATTAAAATAAAACAATTTAAATAAAACAACGTGCAATAATTAACAAATATAAACATAGTTTAATAAATAATTAATATTGGAACTCGGTAATAGCGGTAAGGCATAATAAAATTAATCGTCAATTTAAATATTTAAACGGGAAAAATAATTCAAGTGGCTATTTTAGTTTTAACATTTTTGATTTTTGCAATTTTATACAGATTTATCAATATAAAACTGACATTTTTTATTCAGCCGGTTATCACGCTTTTAATTTTGCTGTATGCTCTATTCCTTACGGGCATTGTTCTTAAGCACCGGATAATATTCGGCTTTTATCATCTGTTATTTCTGGATTCTTTAAATGCCGTTCTTATCATTATAATCGCTTCGCTGTCTTTTTTAGTTGCCATTTACTCTATAGGATATTTTAAAAATGAATTAAAATCTGGACTCCCCGAAAATAAAGTAAAAGAATATTATTTCTGGATGAATTTTTTTATTTTTGCTATGCTTTTGCTTTCAATTTCAAACAATCTCGGCATCTTGTGGGTAGCGATTGAAGGCACTACGCTTGCGACCACTTTTCTTATCAGTTTTTACAGAAATAAAGAAGCGGTTGAAGCCGGCTGGAAATATATTATAATATGCTCTGTCGGAATTGCTTTTGCTTTTTTTGGAATTGTGCTTTTATATTTTGTATCTTCAAGTTTTCTGGGCGAAAGTTTGAACGCTCTTAACTGGACGGATATAATGAAAGTTGCGCCGCATCTTAATAAACATATTTTAGATATTGCTTTTATTTTTGTTTTAGTCGGTTTTGGAACAAAAGTAGGCTTTGCTCCGTTTCATTTCTGGCTGCCTGATGCGCATTCGGAAGCACCCACGCCGGTCAGCGCTTTAATGTCCGGAGTGCTGCTTAATTGCGCATTATATGCTATCATAAGAATCTATGCTATTTTAAATCTGGACGGACAGGCGTATTTTGCCAATGAACTTCTGATGTTTTTTGGATTATTTACGGTATTCATCGCATCTATTTTTATAATCAAACAAAATGACTATAAAAGGCTTCTGGCTTATTCTTCAATGGAGCACATGGGCATAATTGCTTTTGCATTCAGCATAAGTACCCCGCTTGCTATATTCGCGGCTATTCTTGGAATGATAAATCACGCTTTTACTAAAAGCCTCATGTTCTTTTCGACCGGTTCCGTGCTGTCAAATTATCATACTAAGAAAATCTCGGATATCAGAGGCTTGTTTAAAATTTTGCCTTTTACTGCGGTATTTATGATAATAGGCGTTCTGGCTATTACCGGAAATCCTCCGTTCAGTATTTTTATAAGCGAATTTTTAACGCTGCTTGCTTCGTTTAAAGCAAATCATGCTCCTGAAGGCATATTACTGCTGAGTTTTTTAGTTGTTATATTTATAGGGTTTATCAGGCATTTTGTGGGAATGGCTGCAGGAGAGCCGGTTCTTGAGAAGAAAAAAGAAAGTATTTATATGATTTTACCGATGTTCTTGATTTTAATAGTTATATTGACCTTCGGAATTTATATTCCAGAAGATTTTAAAATTCTGGTAAATAATATTGTTGCGATAGTTAAAGGCGCTCACGGCAGCAAGCTGCAGTGAATATTGTTAGATTAATAATAAATAAGCAATAAGTCTAATAAGTAACAATTTATGTAAATATATATGATTTACTACATATATAATAAATAAAATTATAATTAAAATATTAATAAAAAGACAATAAATAAAAGGCAGCCGTCATCATTAAACTATTAAAAAATGGAAAATAAATCAGTAAATACATCAGGCATTAAATCACTTAATAAGCTTGATTTTATTAAAAATTTAAACAATGATATTGTAAATATTATTAACGATTATTTTTTTAATCGTGATAACGAACTTGTTATAAAAATTAATCTGAAAGATTTAAAAAAAATATGCCTTTATTTTTCTAAAGATTTAAAATTTTATTTATTATCGGCTTTTGCAGCCGATGAAAGTAAAGATGGCAGCAATAATTTTAAAATAAGATACGTTTTTTCTCATTCGGCTATGGATTTATTTATAATTGTAGAAACATACGCCTCTGCAGACGGAATATTCCCGTCTCTATCGGCGGATATGCCGGTTTTAAACTGGTATGAAAGAGAGATTAAAGACTTATTCGGATTAATCCCTGAAGGGCATCCAGACCCGAGACCGCTTATGCTGTTTCCCGAAAATTATCCTCAGGATACAAATAATAATAATGAAATCAATGCCCCCTGTTCTTCCGATTCTGCAGGATACCATCCTCTCAGAAAAGGTTATCCGTCAGGTTTGAGGCCTGAATTTAAAAAATACGGGGAATATAATTATAATAAAGACGTTAAAGGAGACGGGGTTTTTAATATATTGGTCGGACCGGTTCACGCAGGCATAATTGAACCGGGACATTTCAGATTCTGTATGTCGGGAGAACCGATACTGCAGTTAGAGATAAGGCATTTCTGGAAACACAGGGGAATAGAAAAAATTGCTGAAGGAAAAACAATAGATGAAGCGCTGTCTTTAGCCGAAAAAATATCCGGAGACCATTGTGTAGCGCATTCCTTAGCTTTTTTATCTGCAGCAGAAAAGATTTTATATATAAAAATATCTGACAGAGGACTATATATCAGGACTATTTATGCCGAATTGGAAAGGCTGCTGTGTAATATTAATGATTTTGCGTGGCTGTTTCAGGACGCGGGATACAGCTTCGGTGCACAGGAGACCTTTATATTGAAAGAAGATATTATGGAATTAAACAAATATCTGTCGGGGAGCAGGTTCAATAAAGGCGTTTTATCTCTCGGCGGTATAAATGCATGCGGAGATATAGATGAATTGAAAAAAAAGATTTTGCTGGAAAAATTACCAGATTTTAAAAAACGTTATTTGAATTTGAAAAAAATGCTTTTAAATTCTTCTACTATTCAGGAAAGATTTGAAGAAACAGGATATATAAACAAAGAAACCGTGTTGGATTTATGATAAATAATTCTTAATTAAAATTTTAAATTAATAATTATAAGTATTATATAAGAACTAAACCTCTTATAATTTGCGCTAAATTTGATGAGCAACGCAATAACCGTTGTTTTTTTTACACATTGTTAGTTCAGGCTGTATTACGGTATGATTTATTTTAAACTTCTTTGACAGCATATATTGAATATTATTTATTATACAACATAAGTCGGCGGAATCTTTAATTTTATCATCTATCAACACATGCGAGCTAAGAAGTATAAAAGACTTTGAAAGACTCCATATATGAAGATCGTGAACATTTTTTACACATTCTACTTTAAGGATTTCTTCCTGAACTTTTATGTAGTCTATTTCTTTAGGGACGGCTTCCAGCAATATATTTATAGTCTCATTTATTACTGAAAAAGCCCCAATGGCAATGATAGGCGCTACAAATAAACCTATAGTTGTGTCAAAATAATATAGCCTCGTTAAATATGTTAAAATACCTGCTATTATTATTGAAAAAGAAATAATGCTATCTCCTATTATATGAAAAAAGGAGCTTTTTATGTTTAAATTTTGATGAGTATCTTTATAAATTTTAAACCCTATTATTATATTAATAATAAAACTTATTGACGCAAACAAAATCATAAGTTTAGAATTTACTATTTCAGGATGAATTAACCTTAAGTAGCTTTCGTACATTAAAACAATAGAAATGATTAATAATAAAGCCGCATTCAACAAGGCGGTAAGTATGCCAAGCCTATGAAAACCGTAAGTATTTTTAGCGGTAGGTTCTTTTTTTATCTGAGATTGAGCAATCCATGCAAGCAATAAAGAAGACGCGTCCACAAAAATATGACCGGAATCGGCATAAAGCGCCATGCTTTTTGATATTATGGCGCCGAAAAATTCCGTTGCAAGCACGCATAATGTTAAAATAAAGGCTAATTTTAAATTTTTTTCATGCCGAATATGATTATGTTCATCCATAAATAATATATCATAAACAATATATAAAAAAGGCTTCATATTTTATATATTGTTTAATTTTAATAAAATAACTAATTTTGCTTTAATTTATTTAATTACTCGGAAATCTTTAAAATTTGAAAGACTATCTTGTCCATAAAGTTTTACTTCTTTCACTTTAACGTGAGCAGGTCCGATATGAACTATAGGTATAAGTTCTTTAATTTTTTCCTCTTCTCTTCTGACTTTACCGCTATAAACAAATTCAATTTTTTCAATTAATGGCGAATGGGCGAGAAAAGTTTTTTCAACGCCTACGCCGTATGAATTTTTTCTAACCGTAAATGAAAATCTTATTCCCGAACCTCTTTTAGCAATAACTACGCCTTCAAATATCTGTATTCTCTGTTTATCGCCTTCTTTAATTTTCTGATGAACTCTAAGAGTATCCCCTGCTTTAAATTCCGGAATATCTGTTTTTAAGGCTTCATGTTCAATTTTTTCTACTGATATTCATTGAATAAATCTGTTTCACTCTTTATTATAATATTAAACTGTTCCCTTTGTCAATACTTTTTTTTAATACCAAATAGGTGGATTAGTTAAACGTATATTTTAGTATTTTATATTAAATTATAATTATTAGCCTTTGGAAAGTCTGAAAAATAAAATTTATTTCGGAAAAAATATCAGATTAATTTTTTTGCAAATATTTTCTTTGTAAATTGGATGTTTCGTATACAAAGAAATAAATCGGATACCTTTTTCCATTTATAAATTTAAAAAATAATAGAAAATATTACAAGGTTCAATGAAATAAAATAAAAAAATGACTGCAGAAAAGTCAAACTTGGGGATTATTTTTTTCTAATGCAGGATTAAAGATTAGTTTGTTTGATGATTGATTTTTTAAAGGTTGGACTGTATAATACTAATTATGAATGCAATTAATAATACTGAAGATGCTTGCGATAACCATAACAGCCATGTTTCAAATTGCCTGATATGCGGAAGCAAATTACAATATCTGCAATCTTCTAAGGAATTGACCTGTTTTTACTGCGGAAAAAAAGAAAAATCAAATATTGTCTGCGCAAATGACGAATCGCATTACGTCTGCGATGATTGTCATAGTATCTCTTCAATTAATTATATTAAAGAATTTGTTATAAATACTGTCATCGAAAATCCTTTTGAAATTGCATTGTCTATATTAGAAAATAAAGACATTCCAATGCTTGGATGTCATCATTGCTATATTTTAACCGGTTCAGTTCTTGCAAGTTTGAAAAATAAAAAGCTTTTTAATATAGGCAATGAGGATATAGAAGAGGCTTTTTTCAGATTATCGAAACAGGCTGTAGGAGGCTATTGCGGACTAAGCGGCGTGTGCGGAATTGTCCCTGCCTGCGGTGTTATTTATTCCATTTTAACGGGGGCGGTTTGCGGCAAAGATATTGAGCAAAAAATTACTATGGGTTTAACATCGGCTGTTTCAAATGCCATTTATGAACTCACAGGACCTTCATGCTGCAAAGCATATATGTTTAAAGCTCTTGAAATTATCATTACCGATATTTACAGGGATTTCGGAGAAGTCATTTCCGGTAAAGATTTTGAAATAAAATGCGGTTTTGTCGAATTACATCCTCACGGGTGCAGAAAAGAGAAATGTCCTTATTATTCAGGCGTAATATTTAATGTTTACAATAATAATAAATTTTCTTGTATATCGGAAGGCACCGCCGAAAACGAAAATTCATTAACCTCTTCAAATTTATCCTCTTCGTCTTCATCTGCTTCCGCTTCATTCGCGGCTGATTTAAATGCCGGTTCGCTGGTTGCCGGCGGACAGCTTGAAAACAATAAACTCGATGCCGTGAAATATAGTTTCGGCGAAAATAAGGTAAAAGCCGACAGTGCCCCGTGCTGAGGCACTAAATAAAGCCTGGGTTCAGGTTTATCTATAATAATGGGAATGAGTAAAATAATAGAAGTAGAGGTAAAGACGGGTTTAAAATTTAAAAAATTTGAAATCATCGAAAACAGCGGCAAAATTTGCAGCAGCAGCAATAATAATAACAACAATGATATAAATGAAAATGTCGATAAAATTAAACTTTATATTACCGAGCGTCCTGTAAACAATAAAGCCAATGAAGCTGTAATCAAATATCTTTCAGAAATATTTGATACGCCGAAAAAGAATATTGAAATA
This sequence comes from bacterium, assembly GCA_021825865.1. Classification (GTDB taxonomy): domain Bacteria; phylum SZUA-79; class SZUA-79; order Acidulodesulfobacterales; family Acidulodesulfobacteraceae; genus Acididesulfobacter. The sequence continues at coordinate 4,060 of JAKAFU010000028.1, read as the reverse complement.
ATTAGAGGGCTAAAGATTAAGAATAAGCTCGTTAAAATTACCTTTTGATAATAAATCAAGAATGTGCCTATGATGTGTAAAGTATATAATCTGTGTTTTCTTTGATATTTCAGAAAAAATTTTCAGACATTCAAAAGCCCTTTCATCGTCAAAATTCACTAAAGCATCGTCTATTATCATCGGCATTGGTTCATTTGATTCTATATATTTTTCGAAACTGGCAAGGCGGAGCGAAAGGTAAAGCTGGTCGCAAGTGCCCTCACTCATACCGCCGACCTCTACTTCCCGTATTTCTTCGCCGGCGCCGTTCCTCAAACCTACAAGTATAGCCTCATCTTTTTCTGTATAGGATGTTCTGAGACCTGAAAATGATTTCAATGTCAGAGTCGAAAATATGCGGCTTGCTTTTTCTAGAACAGGTCCCTGATTTTGCAATCTGTATCGTTCTATTTCATTTTTAAGAATAATAGACGCAAGTCTTATTTTAATATATCTGTCAGCATAATGTTCAATTTGCGCCGCCGCTTCTTCTTTATTTTCCGCAGCTTCCGCCGCCGCATCGGAGTTGCCGTCGTATTGTTTTAGATATTGCTTTTCTGCGCCTATCGACTGTTCTAATTCAGAATTTTCTTTTTTTAGTTTTTCAAGTTCCAATTTTGTATTGGCAATTTCGCCTGGAATAGAATCAGGGTTAATTTCTTCAGATGCGGCAATAAATTTTTCTATTTCAATGCCGCCTGAATGTCCGCTCAATTCTTTATTCAGCTGTTCCAATTTATTTTTCAGCAATTCGGCTTCTTGAGATTTTCTCTCAACATCTTTCAGCTGTTCAATGTTTTCGCAATTAGCCTCTTTCATCATGGATTTAAGTTTTGCGTTTAATACTTCTAATTTATTTTTTATTGTATTATTTTCTTCTTCATATTTATAAAGGTCGTCGTTGAGTTTTTGCAGAACGGCTTTATCTTCAATAGCTCTGCTCAAGGCGCTTTGCATCGCATAAATTTTATCTTTGACTTCTAAATTAGATACCTCCGGCTTTGCCGCAGCGCACAGACTGTCCGCTTCGAGTTCAAAATCTTCAATATTTTTCTTAATGGACGTTATTCTGCTCATTAATGTTTTTGATTCGCTTATTTTAACCGTCAATTCCTGTTCTATATCCACAAATTGCTTAACTGCCGAGTATTCTTCGTCAGATTTTAATCCAACTGCCGACATTTCTTTTTTCCATTTTTCTTTAAGGTCGTTAATTTTGGAAATTGTTTTTTCTTTTTTTATTTTTGCGCTGTCTAATTCTTCGTCAAATCGTTTTATATCTCTGTCTAATTCGGATTTTTCCGCTTTAATTTCATCTTGCCGTTTAATAAGATACAGACCTTCATTTATCATTTCGGATAACGTCATAGATTGCGTCTGCGATAGACCTATAACTTGGACCGGTTTAGCAGACTGAGGTAAATACTTTGGCGCTTGCGGTAAATGTGGCGATGATTGAGCCTGTTTTTCTTCAGATTTATTTTCTGCTTCTGCCATATAACCGGCAGATTGCAGATGTTCAAAGAGTGAAGAATGATTTTTAGCTATCTGTTTTTTTATATTATCTATGTCTTCTTTTAAGTATCTTAAATTTTCGGCGTCTTTTGCAAGTCTTTGCTGATTTTGCAGCCATGAACGCATCTCTTTCGGTGTAAGCGGTGTAAATTTTAAAGGGCTCCATAAGCCGTTCCATTCCTCCGTGAGTTTTTCTTTCATTGCAGTGTATTCTTTTTTTTGTATTTCAAGGGATTGCAGCTCATTTGCAATACTGTCTAATCTGGAAAGCCAGATTGTCTTTTTTGAAACGGCTTCGGATTCACGCCTCAGACTGTCGGATATTTTATCGGTATTCTCTATATTTTTTTCGTATATGTCGACTAAAGACAAGCCGCCGTCATTATCGCCATTGTCATTGCAGTCAGGCGCATATGCATGAATTTCCGTTTCTTTTATTTTTTTTTCGATGTAGATATCTTTTATTAATCTCCAGCCGCGATTTCTTTTCGATCTTTCATCTTCAAGGTCTGCTTCTGTATAGATTAAGCCTTTAATCTCAAGAGCCGCAATATTTCTTTTTATATTTTCGGTTTCTTCTAAAAGTTCGTTAATTTTAGATTTAATTTTATCAGTCTCTAAATCTGCCTTTTCAAAGTTTCTGTCAAATTTGTCTATGGTTTCTGCAAACGGAACCGGCAGCGTTTCAATCTCTTTGATAGTTCCGTTCCATAATGAAAGTTTAGAAAGTTCATTTTTACAGGAAGTTTCTTTTTTTATAAAGTTAGCCGTTTTTTCTTCTAAAAATTTTTCAATATCTCCGTCTTTCCGGATATTTTCTATCAATGTTTTTAATCTTGTCAAATCGAAATATTCTCCGGTTCCGTTAAGTTTTGCTTCTGCCGCTGATTTCTTGTGTTCAAGAGAATCTATAAGTTCGTCAAACTCGGATATTTTATTTTTTAGTGTGTTAAGAGCATTTGATAATTGCGAAATATTATCGCGCTGTTCCATAGCTGCGGATAATTCAGGAACTTCCTCGTAAGAAATATCCGGCCTAAATTTCTTAAGTTCATTAAACAGTCTTTCGGATTCATATTGCATATTGCTATACTGACTTTCAAGAGCGGGCAGGTCTTTTAATTCTTTTATATAACTGCCCAGTCTCACATTAATATCTTCAATTTCTTTTCTGCGCGCAAGTAAGTTTTCGGGGATTTTAATATTTAATATTGCATCTTTAACCGATTGTAATTTTAAATTGTTTGCTGTTTCTTCACGTGCGGCGATTTCTAAAGATTGAGAGGCGTTTTTCCTTTCGTCTGTAAATTGTTTTCCAAGAATTCGGATATCTCCGAGACGCTCTATGTTTAAAATAGTTTCTTTTCTTTCGGCAATAGTCGGCAGAGCAATATTTATACGTTCAAATCTGCCAAGTTTTGAACTGAACCCGGTTATTTTTTGATTTATATCCGTCTTTTTGGCTTCTGCATCTTTAAGGTTGTTATTATGCTCAGTCCATTCTTTAGGTACAAGCGAATATTGTTTAATTTTATCATTGGCACCTTTATATTTGGCAATATAAGTAATTATGTGAGATTTAGGGCTTCTTGGCTTGAAAATATCTCTTGATTCGCCGTCTAATTCACCAAAAATTTTTCTGAGACCGCTTATTCCGGTGCCTGCCGCAAAGAGACTCTGCCCTATATCTCCTTTGCCGGAGACTATATCTTTTCCTCCGCGTACAAGGTCTTCATGGCTGAAACCGAACATCATATTAAAGGAAGATTCATCGATTCCGGAAAGAAATTTTTCAAGTTCCCGACTGCTGATTTCAATTCCATTCTCAGATAAAAGAGTTTTAGCGCGCCCCTTTCTTCTCTGAAAGGATAACATTTCTCCCGCCGTATTTTCTATAGAGGCAGAAATGCGAAGGCGGGTGCCGTCAAATTTAAAACTATCTGGAGTGCGTTCCGGAATTCCAAAAAACAAAGACCTTAAAGCCCTGAGAGTCGATGTTTTTCCGGATTCGTTCCGTCCGTAAACTACGCAGAAAGAAGACTGAGCTGAAGATTTGCCGCTATCTTCAAAATTAAGGCGCATATCTTCGAACGGACCGTACGGATTAAGTCTCAGCGATATTATTTTCATATCCTGTTAATTTTTTAATTTACCTAATTAACATTAATGTTAATTATTTTGTTAATTATTTATTTTTTTGTTTAATTTTTTAGGTTATCTAATTATGTTTATAATATTTTATTTTATATATTTTGTTTAGTTCTACATTTATTTGTATTTTTACTTTATTGAATTTGCCGTTTTTATGGCAAGCTACGCCTCATGCGTAAGCAGGCGTGATATTAAGAGCTCTTTTGTTTCGGTTAAGATTTCTTTAAATTTATCGCTTTCTGCGTTTGCCGGCGCGTCTGCATTTTCTTTAAAATATAATTTGAATGCAAGCTCCGGCGGCAGTTTTGAGTTTAAATCAGACGCGTCTTTAGATATAATATCATAGAGCATTTCT
>JAKAFU010000027.1 GCA_021825865.1 bacterium | reverse complement strand
ATTCTGATTATTTTCTTAAATGGAATTATAATTATACAGATATCATTTATTATATTATACTATGTTATATCATACTACAATATATCAAAATATACCATACAATCATAAAAAAATATAAAAAGAAAGATAGAGACAGCGACTTTAAATTAAAGTCAACTATATTATTTAATCTCTGAACCAAAAAAACAATTAAAACAATTAAAGGTGCAGATTTATTTATTTTCTTATAAATGATAAATGATTAAGTTTGATGCTGCCGTAAGTTATTATTTACGAAAAAAGTATGAAATATGAAAACTGCAAGAAATAATTATTAACACTCGATTAACGCCTCTATAACCTCCCATGTTGTCAAGCGTGCATACGCTTGTCAGGTTCGGGCGGAAACACGATGCAATGCTTTTTAATGTTTGTTTCGCCGTAGTGTGCCGGAGCGAAGCGGAACAAGCACGAAGCAAGAAATAAACAACAATATCGTTGTTTTAATTGTTGCGGATTACAAAAATAATTAATTCCTTAATATATATCACCAATTTCTTTTTCTGTTCAGATTTTTAATTATAGATAGATGGCTATTTAACTTTTAAAAATAAGTAGGGTATAATTAAAAAACAAGGTTTATTTTTTCTATGTAATTAAAGAAACTGAATAATTAAATTTTATAGAATCATTGCTATCTAGAGATAGAGAGAATATTATGATTGATAATACCATTTTTATGAAATATATAAATTTTTGCAATGAAAAGTTTAAAAAGCGGCAGCCGATATTTTCGATAACGATTCTTCATTTCCGCAGACTCTATACTCCATATTTAAGATTAAGGTTTAAGATTTAAATTATAACACTTAAAGTATAGCAATTATGAAAATATGAAAAAGATTTTAAAAACCGGTTTAATCTTCGTCTTCGCCTTAGCTGTTTTCACACTCTGGCTTATTGCCCTTTTTCACATTTCAAGCCTGTGGAGAGGAGATTCCGACAATGCATTTCCGGTTATTGCCGGAAACGCTATTTTGCACGGCAACTTTTTATTAAAGGGTTATTATCTTTCTTCGCTCGTGACTTACTTTCCGGTAGATTTGTATCTTAATGCGCTTTTCATCAAAATATTAGGATTTAGAACAGTTTTAATCCACATAATCCCTATTTTTATATTTTTAATTTTAATAGCCGTTGCAATGATTTATATCAATGACGCTTATGATAGAAAACATGAAGGGCTTTCGTTTAAAATAGGGCTTATTATGCTTTTTGTTTTTCTTGCAATGCCTGTTGGCGCTTTTGCTTTTTTTATGCTTCAAGAACTGCACGGCTCAACTATAGTTCTGTCTTTGATAACTATTTTGCTTTTTAATAAATTTATAAAGAAAAAAGCGGGCGGTTATAGTTATATATATTTAATTTTAGGTTTTATTGTTTTGGCAATAACACTTACAAACGATAATTTAGCTTTTATCATAGCCGTAATTCCGCTTTTAGCCGCTTTAGCGGTATTTTACTACGCCGATTTTAAAAGAATGACCGCGCTTAATTATATATCTAACACCGGAAAAACCAAAAGCGCAATTAAAAAGAGCGTCTATCTGTTTTCTTTTATTGCCGTGATACTTTCGGCGGCAGCTAAAAAAATTATAATTGAGGCAATAAAGGAATCGGGCGGGTTCAGGCTGGTGTCAAGCGGACTTCCAGTAGCTTTCATCCGTCTTAAATACCTGCCTAAAAATATTTACTTTTTTATCGGCGGTTTGCTGAGATTATTCGACGCAGATTTTTTCGGAAGATATCTTTTCAGCAAATTCACTTTTATAATATTAGCTAAATTTGTAATAGCAGGTTTGGTTCTAATATATACGGCATATGTGATGACGGTTAAATTTAAAAAGATGTTAAAAGAAACGAATATTAATGAAGATAAGCCTGAAAATAATTTTATTAATTTTATAGATTTAACGCTTTTATTCGGAATATTGTTTTTAACCGCCGCTTTTTTATTTAGCGATATAGCTTTAAGCAAAGCTTCGGCAAGATATCTTACCCCTGCGGCGGTTTACGGATTAATATTGGCGTTTAGAAATATTCCCGCGGCGGTTTCTAAATATTACGAAAGAGTTAGTTTTAAAATAATAGGCGCAATTATTATCGTGGTTTATTCAAGTTCTTTCATTTATGCCGCTTTGACCCCTATCCCTAAAAGTCCGTTTAAACCTCTTACGTACTGGCTTAAAAAACACGACTTAAAATACGGCTACGGCTCATACTTTGATTCGGGCGTGATTACGTTGACATCCGATAATAAAATAAAGGTTAGACAGGCGCTTAGCGGTATAAACGGAAAAATAGTTCAGTATAAGTGGGTTTCTAATAAAAACTGGTATAAAAAGAATGCCTTTTTTGTAATATATTCGGAACATTTTATATACGGCGGAATAGATAAAACTTCCGTTATAAACACGTTCGGAAAACCGTCAAGGGTTTATGTCGAAGATTTTCAGGGAACTATAGGAAAAGCTTACGGAAGACCGGACGGAAAATATACCATGCCCCCATACGTCATTATGGTTTATAAAAACGGCATAAGAATTGACGGGAAGAAAGACAGGAACGTGAAAAAGGGAAAGCCCTCCGAACATGGTGCGGGCGGTTAAAATGTTAAAATCAATCCGTTTTATTTTTTTTAGATAGATAATTACATTTATATATGTTCAGTTTGCACAGGGTATATTGACTGGCTGTATTTAAAACTCCCAAACCGTATTTAACGCTTCTTAAAAAGCCTATCGAAGAAGAGTCGGCTTCGTATCTTGTGGGACATGAAATCTCCCCTATGCTGAATCCGTTTAAATGAGATTGAGCGATAATCTGGTTGTCGAATATAAAATCATCCGAGTTCTTCTCGAAAGGAACGGAGAGCAAAAGTTCTCTGGAAAATGCTCTGTAGCCTGAGTGGTATTCGGACATTTTTAGGTTTAGTACAAAATTTTCAAAATATGTCAGAAACCTGTTCGATATATATTTATATAAAGGCATGCCAGCCGTTAAAGCGTTGCTTTTTCCTGTAATTCTGGAGGCAAGGACTATATCGTAATCGCCTGATGCTATCATTGCCGCCATTGCCGTAACGAGTTTGGGCGAATATTGATAATCGGGGTGAAGCATAACTATTATATCGGCGCCGTCTTTTAGAGCCTCTTTATAGCATGTTTTCTGGTTAGCGCCGTACCCTTTGTTTTTGTCGTGGACTATAACTTTTAAACCAAGCCGCTTTGCTATTTCAACGGTCTTATCGGAACTGAAGTCGTCAACTAAAATAATATCGTCTATAATCCCGTATTTAGGCAGGTCTTCATAGGTTTTTTCAAGCGTTTTTTCCGCATTGTAAGCGGGCATCACCACTATTATTTTATTACCGTTCAGCATGAGTGTTATTTTAATATAAAATAAACAAATTTGAAAGGCTAAAAAAGGATTAATTATGTTAATGCGGTTATTATTGATTATACCTCTTTATATGACAGGGAATTGAGCTTTTTTATTAAATCAATAATTGTTATATATGAAATTGTTAAATAATTTAAAAACTTATATAATGATAAAAATGAAAAGGATAAATAGAAAAGCAGATTTATTCTTATTGCAATATTAAAAAAATAAAGAAAATATAAGAAAAAAGGGGTCAGATCTATTTATTCTCCTACTCCCGACTACGTTTGACTTATTGACGCAGTATAAATAGGTTTAATATTTTAGTTAGTTAATATAATCCTTCTTCTTTTAATATGGCAGCGACATTTGCGACGGTATCGTTAACGATAGAAGCAATTTGTTCAGGAGAAAGATTAAGGTTTTTATATGAGTTTATAACATAAGTTTTTTTGGCTGCACTCATACCTTCAGCTTTTCCTTCAGCTTTTCCTTCAGCTTTTCCTTCTGCTTTTCCTTTAGCTTCACCATCAGCTTTTCCTTCAAGATAAAACGGGTCATCTTCTAAGTTTATAGTTATAGGCATTTTGTTGTCCTCCAGTTCTTTTACTATTTTAATTATATCAGGTCTAAGATGTAATAGGTTTTTAAGTTTAAGTTTATAATCTTCTATATTGTTTTTATTGAGTTTTGATATCCTTGATGTAATTTCTAATATTAAAGCTTTAGCATCGTCTGTTTTGCAAAGAATAGAAAGTATATTGTCGTTTAAATCATTCGAATTTAATAAATCAATGCAATTTATATCTTTAATATCTTTTACTTCATAATCAAAAGAAAGATGTTTGTTTTTAATGCTATCAGGCATATTTAAAGAATTACTGCCTATATAAAGAACGGTCTGAATCGGTTCTTTATTGTAAGACGAATACAAGTATGTATAATACTTAAGCATTCTTAAAGGTATTGAAGAATCATTTGCAGTTTGAAGCTCCAAATGAAATATATCGCCTCCTTCAAGTTTAACTAAAAGATCGGCTTTTAGTTCTTCTACTTTTGGGAAATTAGTATCTAAAAATTCTATAGCCTTTTTGCCAGTTAGAATCTCAACAAACTTTTTAGGTACTGATTTTAATATATCTTTAAGAGTTCTGTCATATTTAAAATTAAATTTGCTATTATCCGGCATTATTATGCACTGCTATACAAAATTATTTTATTATATTTTGTGATGAAATTATTTGAGATTTATGTTATTTGCTGTAATATTATATATTGCAATGATAAATCATTCTGATTATTTTCTTAAATGGAATTATAATTATACAGATATCATTTATTATATTATACTATGTTATATCATACTACAATATATCAAAATATACCATACAATCATAAAAAAAGAAAGATAGAGACAGCGACCGTTAGAAAAATAGGGATTGGAATTGCAGTCAAAGAATCTTCAATTCGCTATATTCCATACAGGAGTATCTGATATTGAAATAAGTTATTAAATAAAATTAAAGGGGACGGATTTATAAAATTAAAGGAAATTAAAGGGGTCGGATCTATTTATTCCCTCACTCCCGACTGCGTTTTACATGGTCGGGAATTTTTGTTTTCAAGCTTGTTTAAATTCTAAGATTTATTTATTAAAAACCTGTTGTGTCTTGAACTAGACATGCTAAAATATTAAAACAACCGCCGCAAGTAAAAATGCCTATAATGATAAACATGATGTTTTTATGAAGGAAAAATGAATGTAGATTTCTGTTTATATAAATACAAATATTTTTAATATGATATAATATTAAAGAGCAATTTAATTATATGTCAAAATACGAAAAATTATTAATCCAAATCCTGAAAGGCGATTCAGATTCTAATGTATCTTTCGACGAGCTGTGCAATCTTGTAAAAAAGTTGGGGTTTGAGGAACGTATAAAAGGTAGCCACCATGTTTTTAGAAAACAAGGCGTTATAGAAAAAATTAATTTGCAGTGCGGCGGAAGCAAGGCAAAAACATATCAGGTTCGCCAGGTCAGGGATATAATTTTAAAATATAATTTGGGAGGCAGTTTTGATGCATAAATACGAAATTATTATTTACTGGGATAACAGGGACAATATTTACATTGCCGATGTTCCGGAATTGCCCGGCTGTTCCGCTCACGGCAATACATATAACGAAGCTTTAGACAACGTTAATGAAGCTATAGAATTATGGATAAATACCGCTAAGGAATTTGACGACCCAATACCCGAACCAAAGGGGGCTCGCCTTATGTACGCATAAATTAAAGATGTCTATTTATTTCCTCACTCCCGACTGAGTTTGGGGAATTAAAGATTTATTTATAAAAAAAAGGTGTCAGATCTATTTATTATCTTACTCCTGACTGTGTTTGGTGCTGTCGGGAGTTTTGTTTTTGTGATTATTATATAATAGTAGCTTGACTGTTATGAATAAATTCAATAATTCTGCAAATACTGATAAAATGGTTTCAAATTTATTTTTTTCGATTGTTTTTTATATGGTATAAGATATAAACATAGTTTATAAAATATAGGAAATAAAAACTAAATAATTTAATCGACAAAATTACCACGATATGAAAATAACATTAGAACTTCCAGAAGACATAACGGCATTATTAAACGAAGATGCCAGAACCTTGCCGACGATATAAAGCTTATGGCTATAATAAAAATGTATGAGCTGGGCAAAATATCTCTCGGCAAAGCCGCCGAATTTCTAAAAGTAAATGAAATGGATTTTATGGAAATATTAGGCGAATATTAAATACCCGCAATAAATTACTCTCCGCGCGAAGCAGACGAAGAATTTAAAACCTTAAATAAATTTTTGAATTAAATGATTGCAGTTGCCGATAGTTCATCGTTGATAGCATTGTCCATATGCAATCACCTTAATTTATTGGATATGTTTTTTGATAAAGTAGTCGTGCCTAAAGCAGTGTATAATGAATTAACATTGAACAATAAACCTGAATCTGAAAAATTAAGAAATATTTATCGAATAAAATATCAAAAGACAATATCGGTGCGGCAGGAGACGGCTATATCTAATATCAGCATATCTATTCATTCTTGAATAGAATAATGGCTTGGAGAAATTGACTATACTATACTTTACGTTATATGTAATAATACATTTAATATATAAATTAATAATTTCAGAGGCAGCAATATGAAATTAAAAGAGCAAACCATAAAGGAATTAGAATATTTAGAACCGTCCGAAATTATAAAAGTTTACGATATGGTAATTGCATTAAAATCTGTGCAGATAAAACCGGTTAAAAAGAGCGGCTTACCTTATATGAAAGCGCGAAAGGCGCTTGAAAATATAAAGGGTTCTCTTGGAAATGATATTGCACTGCTCAGAGAAGATCGGAACGGGACAATTTAAGCGATGCGGCTTTAAATAATTTCGCAGCCGCTATATTTTTAGAAAACAAGGCGCTATAGAAAAAAATTAATCGGAATTTATAATAAATCAATTTTACATTTATTAGTAATATTTGTAAGGCTTATTTGACATTATTTTTATCGGCGAAATCTAATATGAAGTTGATTTTAAATCTTATTTTTATTATTTCCGAACTTGAATAAGTTTTTATCTTTTGAATTTTTTATAACGACAAAATATATTATACTTCCTATTAAATTAAATAAGACGACTATTAATAACCATATAATTTTATTCGTTCCGTCCATTTCAGACTGCTTGATAATATCGATGATAGCTACAATAATGACTATAGCTCCCGTAAGCCATAGAATGCCGAAACCGAAAAACATACTGAACATACCGAAATTAAACATAATAATTTACCTTAATATTATTAGAAACTATTTTAATTTTAACCTTTTTATTGCAGACGCTCAGGAACCGCAAAATATAAATTATACAACTTATAACATATAAATTATACAACTTATTGCAAATGTTTGCCGACTTTAAACGCGATTTCCATAAGATAAATCTTAATTTTTTCTTGTATTTTTTCTATCTCGTCCAATAAATCCTGCGCTTTTTCATATTCGCCGCCAATGCAGAACCGCATCGTTTTGTAAGCAATGTCGTGAAGTTTTATATGTTCATCTTCTATTTCCTTATAAGATTCTAAATTTTTATATTTAAGCCCATAGCCGTAATACCATAAGCCAAGACCGCACAATTTATAATTTTTGATTTTTTCTCCTTCTATTGATATCTCTTCGCCTCTGCAGAGTTTTCTGATTTTTTTAACCCATTCGTTGTGCTCTGCATATGCCAGCACTACGGAAAAATCGGCGATGTCAAGCCTTACATGCAGCCATTTTTTAAAATCTTCTTCAAGTTTGAAATTATCAGCCCATATTATAACCTTTTCAGCCGGAATAGGACGTCCGGTATAATAGCCTTGAATGAAACCGCAGCCGAGCATATTTAATATTATACACTGTTCCTTTGTTTCAGCTCCTTCGGCTATAACTTTTTTATTAAATATTTCAGAAAGGCTTATTATACTCTGCACCATTAGCATATCGTCTTTGCTCTCAAGCATATTTCTGACGAAAGCCATATCTATTTTTACAAGTTCAAAAGGAAGTTCCTTGAAATAAATAAGTGATGAATATCCGCTGCCGAAATCATCCATTGCAAATGTGACGCCTATACTTTTACATTCTTTCATAATTTCTTTTGTGTAAGCCAAGTCTGTAAGAAGAGCCGTTTCCGTTATTTCTAATTGAAGAAGACCGGCTGGGACGCTAGGGCATCTGTTTAGCGCATTTTTAAGTTTTTTCAGAAAATCCGGCTTTTGAAGCTGGCGGGCTGAAACATTAACCGATACTACCCATTGTTTACCATTTTGAACCCATATTTCGAGCTGTTTAATGGCGGCCTGCATCACGTAATCCCCTATATCTACTATAAGGTCGCTTTTTTCTGCGACAGGTATAAATTCGGCAGGAGATATAATATTGCCGTGTTTATCTATGCGTCTTATAAGCGCTTCATAACCTGTAATAATTTCTGCCGCAATATTAACCTTTGGCTGATAATACAGAATAAATTCCTTTGATGCAAGAGCGTCTTTTATAATTTTAATTTCTTTATAATAAGCGATAATGCCTGTTTCTTCGCTCGTATCAAAAAAATTAATTGTATTTTTACCCATAGATTTAGATTTATATAATGCCTGATTAGCCATTCTTATCAGGGTATCCGGTTCTAAACACAAATTATCCGCGTATCCGCCTGAACATGCGGAGACGCCGGCGCTTATCGTAAACTGAACAAGGTTGTCTTGAGCATAGAGCGGCACTGAAAGTTCTTTTTGAAATTCCGCAATGCTAAATCTTAATGTATCAATATCTGATTCTTTTTCAATAAGAAAAACAACGCCGAATTCATCAGCGCCTAATCTGGACGGACAACATGGAATAAAAGGCGCGGAAATTGCGATTTCTTCATGCAATTGTTCGCCGGCATGTTTTTTAAAGCGTTCATTATTCAACTTTACGAATGATAAAAGTTTTTTTGATATTGCTGATAATATATCATCGCCTGTCTGTCTGCCGTACTTTTCATTAATAATCTGGAGGTTATCGACATCTAAAACGGCTACGCACAGGGACTTTTTAGCTTTAGATTTAGCTATAGCTTTAGCTTGCAGCTGTTTAATGTTATGCTCAAAAAGTTCAAAATTTGGAAGTTTTGTTAAGGTATCGTGCAAGGCTGCATATTTTATTTCTTTCAATGTGCGTTTTTTGTACAAGTCGAATTTAATTCTTTCCTTTTGAAACTCAAATTTATTAAGAGCAGTTTCTATAAGTTTTACCACTCTTTGAATAAGCCCAATGGTTTTGGAAGTAAACAGACCTGTTCTGTCTGAAACAACGGCAAGCACGGCATCAAGCTTTTTGTCTTTGTACACAGGGAATGTTGCCGCAGATTTCCAGTTAAATTTCTTCAAAAATTCTAAATGCGGTTTAAAAAAAGCGTCTTTTAAGCGCTCATTGCTAAAATGAACCTTGCCGTCTTTCCATGTGCTCGCCGCAAGAGTCTGATTTTCAGGAGTGCCTGAAATGTCTATTTTAATAAATTTAAGCGCTTCGCTGCCGGGTCCGTATGCCGCGAAGTATTTAAATACTTTATCTTTTCCGGGAGCGCCAATCCAGACGGAAGTAAATAATCCGCAGCCGACTATCGCCTTCGCCGCATCGGAAAACAGTTCTTTCTCATCTTTGCAGTAATATATAGCCTCCGCAGAATCGGCAAGAATTTTATAAAAAGATTTTAATACATCTTTTGCATTTTCGCTCTGCATGGCTTTATCGGCTATACCGATTATATCGGCTGTATCATATTATTTTATTTCCGAATTTATATTGTTACATAACATTATATATTATACACTATGAATTGTCGAAGTAAATTTTTTATAAAATAAAGATATTGTTTTTTTAAAAATATATGATAGAATATTAAGTAATATGTATATTTAAATATATAAATATATACATTATATTTTATTATGCAATATTTTAAATTAAGCAAAAACTTGAGAGGGGTCTCTAATGAAAACAAATGAAAGTTCTACAGACAGGACAATAAGAATAATTATAGGCTTGATATTGTTAGCCTTAGGTATGTATGAAATAGGTTCGTCAATGGTTTTCGGGATTGCACTGATAATAATAGGTGCGATAGCTCTTATTACCGGAATTACCGGCTTTTGCGGTTTATATTCTATTTTGGGTATATCGACCTGTAAAAAGTGTAATATAAGTGAAAAGTGAACATAGCGCAACAAAAAATTATGAAAGCGCAGAAGAAGCCGTTGTTGAAGCAGAGGTAGAGGAATGCGCAGACAACAACCTGCGTCCGCTAAGTAATGCAACCACTATACCGGCGGCACCCATTATCGGCAATGTAGGATATCCAATCCTCTGTATTAAAGGTCCTGAAAGGAAAGTGCCTATCACAGTGGCTATCGCTCCCGCGGCATTATACAATCCCATTGCCGCTCCTTCGCTGAAAGGCGCTAAATCAGCCGTCAATATAGTGCTTGAAATACTTAACAGAGGCCACGCCAATATAATCATAACAAAGCCCAGTAAACCGGGAATAATAGGCGGTACAGGCATAAACAATCCAAAAGCCAAAAGTGCAAATCCCAGCAGACGGGTTAGTAATGACCACCGGTAAACATGTTCTGCGCCGACACGACTGGAAAGCTGTCCGCCTAAAGCATAAAGAGCAAGAGAGGCGGCGGCTGTCAATCCGTAAACACTGGAAGTCAAAACCGGAGCAACATCGTAAGCTTTCTGCATAGCTACCGGAAAATAGGCAAAAAAAGCGGCTACTGCAAACGCGGCGGCAAACCATGATAAGAGAAAGCGGCCAAAAGCAGTTCTTAAAGACTTTTTCATCTGCCGGAATCCGCCAAATGAAAGGTGATGCGAAAAACGTATTAAATCACCGCCGAGAAGTTCCGCATGACTGAACTGCGCCATAAAATGCCAGTCCAAATCCCGCCGCATTTTCTGACCGATACCATTCTGCAAATCATGATGTTGAGCTTTTACAGGCAGCCCTTTAGCGCCAATCCACAATGCCGGAAGTAAAATAAACGCTGCACAGAGCATACCAAGCTTAAAATTTACGACAAAAATACCGGCAAGGAACAGACCGGCTACTTGACCTGCGCCATTGAAAGTCTGGAGCCAGCCAAGCCGCTCTTCCCACTCCGTCTTAGGAGCAAATTCTACTACAAAGAGCGTCGCAACTGTTGCTACTGCAGAAGTACCCGCGCCGGCAAGAAAAATCAGCAGACACCAGATAAGTAAACCGCGCAAAAACGGCAGCGCTGCCAGAGCCCCGATAAGAACAATAAATCCGCCAAAAAAAAGCAACCGGTGTAAATGCTTCTTATCTGCCAAACCGCCCCAGAGCGGCGAAGTAAGAAGTCCAAGATTGAATGCGCCCATAACATAAGCTACCCAGCTTAAATGATGGGTTAAGGCAACAATCATAAGAGGGGTCAGGATAGGAATAAACCCGGAACTCACGGCGCCTTGCAGGGCATAGGCAAAAAACCAAATAGAAATCCAACGCCGCGGTGCGCTTAAAATACTTATAAAACGCTTAAGAGATTGTTCGGTTAAGCGTGTTTTCAGATATGGCTTTGGTTCCATGATCGCAATATTGTATCACGTGACTAGAATTTTTACAAATTGACTTATCGCATCGGGGTTTATATTACCTGCTTTGTTATATTATTATATTATATTTATATTATATGAGGTATAAATAGAATTTTTGCAAACTGACCATCCGCGATTTATTGGATAGACGGTCAGCGCAAATATACTAACAATATAACCTATCATGCTCTATTATAAAAGCTATTATGCGGTTTATTACAGTCCGACTATTTTTATAATTTTATAATCACGGTTTTATAAAAGCATAACCCTGGTCTTCTTTTTTAACAATATATGCTATTATTCCAGGATACGAAATTTTTACAAAAGGAAATAGCATATCCGGAGTAATATGGGAATCTTTCATGGATTCATGGCATACAACCATTTTAATGCCTTCATTATGGAGTTTTTCAATAATTTTGCCGTATTTTTTATTGTCTTTCACAACAAAAGCCTTGAGACCCGGACCGTAAGCTACTATAATAATACTGTACTTTATATGATTTTCGGCAAAAACATGCCCTGCCAGCGCCAGACTTTTTAAAGCAATCGGCCATCTTTTTGAATTTTGTGTTAACTGTTCAACAAATTTTATCGGTCTGTGTTTAAAAAAAGTTAAAGGATACACGATTCTGTTTTTTACCGGCGCAGCTTGTTTAACCGCCGCTTTTGCATCTGCATTATGTAAATTAAAACCAAGGGTAATTATGAATAGAAAAATTATTAAAAAAGTAAATGCATAAGCCGTTTTGAATTTTTTTTGCATTACATCTCCTTATATTATTATGGTATTTTTTCTTCTAATGCATCATTGATTAATATTAATTGATATTGAGATTAATATTATAAATTAATGCAATATTATAATTTATTATAATTATCACCGTCTTATTATTTTATTATTATTTAAATATTTTAATATTACTATTATTTTATTAATTTATTATTATTTAGTGATTTTATTATTATTTAAATGTCGTAGTATTATCACCGTTTTATTATTTTATTATTATTTTAGCGCTGCCTTGTTATTTTATCATTTAAAATATGATATAACAAACATTAAAAATCCCAGCACAATAATTATCCAACCCTGATATAATCGCACTGTTCTAGACTTTAACAATTTAGAGACGACAGCTCCGACCTGCGAACCTATGATTGCGCCGACCATTAAAGGAATTAAATATATTATCGTCTTAAAAGAAAGCTTCATATATGCTAAATGTATAAATCCGCCTGCGACAGATGAAAAAATCATAGCCAATACAATAGTAGAAAAGGCAATTCTGGGCGGTATCTGTTCAACTGCGGTTAAAAAAGTTCCGGTAATACCTCCAATCCCTATACCTATAAAACCGGAAATAAATCCTGCCAGTATGGAAAATAAATTTATTGCAATCGGCTTTTTAATATAATAATCGTATTTATTGCCCGTCATGTCTATTCTTTTTCTTTTTATATTAGAACTTATATGCTTAAAATAAATAATAACAGACTGCAATCTCAAATCTATACTATTATTCGTACCGCTCAAAGTTTCGATGTTTTCGTCATTATTTACCGTTCCGTTATGCATCCGTGCGTTAATATCTGAAGTATCCGCTTCTTCATTGCTATTATTATGATTATTATGATTATGTGAGCTGTATATATTTTTTTTGGTTTGCATCCTCGTTGCCGTCAATGAAAATATACCTATAATAATAATTATAAAAGAAAAAATTCCTTTAAATTCGTTCGTATTTATATATTTGCTCAGGATTGAACCGGCTGCTGCCGCCGGTACGGCAAAAAGGACTATCATAAGGAAGAGTTTAAAATCTATTATTTTTTCCTTAATAAATTTAAGCGAGCCGCCGGATGTACTGGCTACTATCGTAAAAAGACTTAACCCGCTTGCTTCTAAAGGCGGCATATGCATATAAAACAAAAAAAACGGGACAAGAAGTATCCCTCCTCCGATTCCTATGGTATTGCCGATAATACCTACAGAAATTGATGTAATAAATAATACTATAATAATAAATATAATGTTTGGCATTAGTTAAGTGAAGCTCATATAGATACTGCAGTATGTTTATTCAAGCTACTGAACCCGACTCATCTTGATATTGTATAATAAAATAAACATCAGTACAAGAAAAACAGTTGATTAGCATTTATCCAAATAACTATAAGCTTGCAAGTTTGCTTAGCCGATATTTTCGCTCAAACGAAAATTCCTTAACCATTTATCTCATTTTATCTTATTGCAAAATATATAATATAATAGATAATCTTTTTTATGTATTTATTGCATATTTATCTAATTTCTGACAGTAGCCTAAAAAATAGGCAATATGACTAAGTCATTAATGTTTTTTATGATTCTTTTTTTCTTTATTGAGTTTACGAAAATATATTAACAGCTGCTGTAAAATTCTTTAAACTTATTTTTTTTAAATTCTTCCAAGCATTCCCTGTTTAAAATGTAATATTTGGGCTACGTTTAATAAATAGCCGGTATTTTATAATAGTCTTAATTATAACGTCATGCTGATTTTAACTATTCCTCACTGATTGTTTAAAGTGCAATATTTGATTTACGCTTAATACTCTGTTATTATAGAAAAAGTATATTGTATAATGAATGCTGTCTGATGTTTTTATGGATATGATTATTAAAAAATATAATTTTATACGGTCTGTCATACTTTTTATCTCTATTCTTGCAATCAATCTGCTATCCATCGCATTTTATTCTGCAAATTCTAATGCTGCTTTTACTTTTAATTTAAATCATAATTCTAATTATAATGCTAATGCTAATGCTAATAACAATACTAATATTAATGCTAAATTAAAAAGAAAAGTTGATTCTGCCATTAAAAAATTAAAAAAAGTTATCAAAAAAGGTAAAAATAAAACTGCCGACACAATAACATTAAAAAAACTTATAGAATTTTCGCTGAAAAATCCTAAAATTGATTCCGCATTAAATAAAATTAAAGGGTATAGACAAAACATCAAAATTAATGAAAGTTTACCTGACCCGGTACTGGGTTTTACATTTAATAATGCAAACGGATTTAATAATCCTGAAATAGGCACAATTTTAGGAAGCAATTATACATATTCTTTAAATCAGGAAATTCCTTTTCCCACAAAATTGTTTTTAAAAAGCGGCATTGCCAAAATGCACTACAAATCTTTAAATGATAATTTTATAGGAATTTCTTTACTCACTATATTAAATACTAAATATCTGTATTATGATTTGGCTCTTACCGATAGCGACATAGCAATTATTAAATATGATTATTCGCTCTTAAGAATGATTAAAAAAATTGTTGAAGAAAGCTACGCCGTTAAGAAAACAAATGCTACCGGTCCGGTAAGGCTGATGCTTGAAATGATAGATATGAAATCTGATTTAATAACGCTGAAAGCGAGAAGAAAAAAGTTTTTATTATTACTTTCCCTGATAACAGATAAAAAATTTAATTATATAAAGAATAATTTGCATCCGCTTTTTCCGGTTCATATTTTGTATTCAAAACTTAATTACAAAAAACTTTTAATTAAAGCATATCATTATAATCCATATATAAAATCGGCAAGGTATCTGTATAAACAGTCAAAACTTTCATTGAATCTCGCCGAACAGGGTTTTTATCCTAATATTTTTATTTCGTTAAGTTACGGATACAGATATTTTTATCCTCCTGCTCTCGCTGCCGGTATAGGTTTGTCTCTGCCTATATATTTTACGCAAAAACAGATGCCTGATATTAAAAAATCAAAAAAATATTTGTTATCTTCCGCATATAAAAGAAATTGGACTTTTTTAAAAATAAAATCCGATATAAAAAATTCTTTAAATTCTATAAATAAATATTATAAACTATATATGGCAAATAAAAAATTATATTTACCGGAGTCTATATTTTTGCTTGATTTATATACTAATAGTTTTGAAGTCCGCCATTCGTCAAGTTTTGCAATGGTAGACGCATTCAAAAAAGTGGTAAAATCTGAATTAAACGTATATAGATACAAAACTGATTATTTAAAAAAAATGGCTTTTTTAAAAACCGTAATCGGGAAACTTTCTTTAACTTATAAAAAAATTGCCTACAAAAAATAAAATAAAATATTTATAGAAATAAATTTAATATATACATATAATTTTAAATTAAATAAACCTAAATATATAATTCTTTAATATAAATTCTGTTTTTAAAATGAATATAATTTCTAAATTAAATAAACCTAAATATATAATTCTGTTTTTAATCGGGATTATTGCCGTCATTATTATTGTTAATATTTTATTTATTTTTTCTGACCGGCAGCACATAGTCAGAAAAAAAATTATTAATAATATAGAAATGGCAAAGGGATATGTTCTTATAAACAGGCAGGAAAGAAAATTATACAAAATTAAGATTATATCTCCAGAAGAAATAGACATTTCCAGAAAATTATCATTGGCCGGAAAACTCACATATGCCGCTTCCTTAGTAAAAAATATTTCACTTAAATATAGCGGTTATATCGAAAAAATATATGCCGACAGACCGGGACAAGAAATAAAAGCGTTTCAACCTATTTTAGAGGTTTATTCGCCTACTGTTCTAGATGCTGAAAATGATTTTATTTTAGCCTATGAAAATTATTTAAAAATAGATAACACGGAATTTAAAATCGGTCACTTTAATTACAGCAAAAAAATTGCTAAAAGTTTTTATAATGCAGCCAGAACAAGACTTGTTCTAATGGGAATATCCTCAAGGCGGATTAATCTGCTTAAAAATAATCTGGCTGCCAAAACTAATATAATAATAAAATCTCCTGCCGGAGGGGTTCTTATTAAAAAATTTATTAATTCCGGAAGCCATTTTAGCGTTGGACAAAAACTTTTAACGATTGCAAATTTAAACACGTTATGGATGACTATAAAAATACCGGAAAAATTCACGGCATATATTCATAGAAACAGGTCGGTCAGTGCTCATTTTGACGATATTCATGCAGAACATAAAGGATTTATTTTATCAATGTACCCATTTATATCCGCTAAACAAGACACAACTAAAATAATAATTGCATTTAACAATAATAAAAGATTTTTAAAACCGAATATGTACGGCAAAATAACTATTAAAACGCCGCCGGTTAAAATGCTTGCAGTGCCCGCTAAAAGCGTTTTTAAGATAGATAATAAAACGGCCTATGTTTTAATTAACGGAGGTAACGGCTATTTTATACCGCAAAAAATTATTACAGGTAAAAAGTATCATAATTTTTACCCCGTCATTAAAGGATTAAAAAAAGGCGAAAAATTTATAAATTCGTTAAAATTTCTTACACATTTCAAAAGTTAAAATGAGAGGATTTCGCAGTTTGTTTCTAAAATTTTATTTTAATATTTGCGCTTGAAATAGTATTAAATGCTTTGAACCCATATGGGACTATCGTCTGATAATTGATTTCATACTCTAACACAAGGTACATATTATTTTCTATTTTAGTGGATAATTCGCTGAATGAGCTGTAAGAATTTCCGCCGGTATTTGCGAGATATGCGGTTAAATCTTCCTTAAACTTTAAATTTTTATTTATTTTATAACAATATTTAGCGTCAAACATTGATGAAATACTTCCATAGTATTGCCCTTCTATTATTTTTTCCTGTCTCAATCCGGGACCCAATTCTAAAAAAAGATTTGAATTATCGGATATTTTATATTTAACTCCGGCGCCTATATTTTCATTAATTACATATTCAAAACCGGTGGATATGTTTCTGTCATATCTTTCCTTTCCAAAAAAATACAGCCAGTCATTAAATTTATATTTTGAATATTCCTGCAAAACTAATCTTAAATAGCTCAATTCGCTGTACGCTTCTATATAGGTATAATTAAATCTGAATTCGTGAAACCATCTAGATTTTTTGTTAACATATTTTATATAATTTCTGGTATTTAAACTTATAGACGGAATTGTTCCTGTGGTGTTCGACAGACCCAGACTTAGTCCTATTTTAATATTTTTAGTTAATTTAAGAGCGAAAACATTTTTAACAGGCATTAAATTAAATAACGAAAAATTAAATACAAACAAGACTGCCGTAAATACTGCAAAAATGCGCACATATTTATTGCACAGGCATAAATATTTAATTTTTAAGTTTATTTTTCTTAATAATTGTAATAAATGCGTCTGATTTATTTTATTTCCGCTCCCTATAGCGTTTTAAGAGTTTTATAATAACATTCAACATCCGAAGCCTTTATCTTTATCTTTATCTTTATCTTCGGAAAAATATTATGATATTATAACTCATAATATTTATGATATTTGCAATAATTAAAATTAAATAATTATTATACTATACGCTCACAATATTTATGATATTTGCAATAATTAAATTTAAATAATTGTGATATTGATTAAATAATTAGGATATTTTCAAAACTTTTGAGCCGTTTATTTTTCTATTTTTTATATCAAGAATGGCATTGTTGGCATCAGACAGACTGTATATTTCAATTTGCGGTTTAATATTAAATTTATATGCTATTTCAATAACTTCTTTTATGTCATTAAAAGTGACGTTCGCAACAGACTTAATTTCTTTCTCCATCCACAAATCTCTTGCGTAGTCAATATTTTTTAAATATTCGATATCATAATTTTCTTTTCTTATATTATTTATAACAAGCCTTCCTGCGGGAGCAAGATGTTGTAAAATATCGGCTATAGGCTTCCATACAGGCGTAGTATCAATAATTGCGTTTATTTTTTCAGGCGGGGTATCCGCCGTATCTCCCGTCCAGAACGCTCCTAATTTTTTTGCGATAGCCCTTTCATTTGAAGAGCGCGCAAATACAAAAAGTTTTGAATCGGGATATAATGCCGTAGCAATTTGAAGCACTAAATGGTTTGACGCGCCGAAACCGAGAAAACCTAAATTTAATCCGTTTGTTATACCGGTCAGTTTTAACGACCTGTATCCCACCGCTCCGGCACACAACAAGGGAGAGGCTTCTTCATCGCTAAAACTGTCGGGAATGAGAGCTGCATAATTTTCTTTTACCTTTGCGTATTCTGCATAGCCGCCGTTTACATCTTTACCTGTAGCGATAAAATCTGCACACAGGTTTTCAAGCCCGTTTCGACAGTACCGGCATTTTCCGCATGCGGAATTTATCCAGCCCACGCCCACCCTGTCACTTTCTTTAAGCTTTTTAACATTCTTTCCGGTTTTAATAATTTTCCCTACTATTTGATGACCCGGGATAACAGGCAGTTTCATAGGAGTAATTCTTCCTTCTATTTCATCCAGCTCTGTATGACATACGGCGCAAGCTCCGATTTTTATAAGAACTTCATCGTCTTTTATGTCAGGTATTTCAGTATCGTAATAATCCAGAGGCAAATCAAAATTTTTGACCTTAGAATTATAATCAAAATTTGAAATTATTTCTTTTAAATCCGTAAATTTTTTAATTATTAATGATTTCATAATAAATATATTATATCACTCTTCTCATGTTTTTGATAGTTAGCGGCTATTCCAAAATTGCCGATAGAAATTATCCGCCTTTTTTTTACCCGCATTGAATTATTATTTTTTTATTAAAGTTGTTCCTAAAATTGCCGATAGAAATTATCCGCCTTGCCTCTAATTTCAGTCTATTCTTGAACAATTTTTTTTAGTCCTGATGAGTTTTTTAGTTTTTGGTCAATATTCTATCAGCAAATTTAAGCCTATTTTAAATTATTTAATTTTAATTAAATTAAATTAAATGATTTAATTCTTCAAGCGGACAGCCGGTGCACATGGGATTTTTTCTGCAGAACATTTTGCCGGTCATTACTATTAGCGCATGATATTCATTATATATTTCCGCAATTGCTTCACCGTTTATTTTATTATTAATATTATTATCTATATTATTATTTATTTTATTATTTATCTTATTATTTATCTTACTACCGTTATAATCATTAAATATATTGTCTATATTGTCGGTATGAGCTATACTGTCTATCTTATTTATATTGTCTATATTGTCGGTATTATCTGTATTATTTATATTGTCTATATTGTCGGTAAAATATTTTTGCAGATTTTTATATTTTTCTTTTAACGAGCCTTCGATTATGTGATGTCTTTCAAGCAGCCTTCTGGTATAAGCATCTATGACAAATACCGGTTTTTTTAATGCGTACAGCATTATGCTGTCTGCAGTTTCCTCTCCTATGCCGGATATATTAAGAAGTTTTTCCCGCATTACGGCAGTATTTTCTTTTTTCATTAATTCAATAGAAAAATTATATCCCTTTTTTGCAAAATTTATAAATTCTTTAATTTTAAGAGCCTTCTGATTATAATAGCCGGATGGTCTGATGTATTCTTTCAATAAATCTAACTCTATTGCATCCATAGCTTCAAAAGATAACAGATTGCGGCTTTTAAGATTATAAATCGCTTTTTCTACATTCGTCCATGCAGTGTTCTGCGTCAATATAGCGCCTATCATTACCTCAAAGTCGGATTCTGCCGGCCACCAGTTCATTTTACCGAATCTGTTACGCAGCAGATTATAAATTATTTTTAAAATACTGCCGTCGTCATTGCCTTTTTTCGTAGATTTCTCGTCATGCGCCATATATAATTTTAAATCTTGTTTATATTAATATTTATATTTACATTTATAAAAATTTATAGAATTTTTTAACGTGTATTTATATATTTACTTTATATTTATAAAATTTTTTTAACATTTAGTTTAATACTTATTTTATATTTATAAAAATTTTTTTAACATTTAGTTATATATTTAATACAATAATAATAATATTTAATACAATAATTATATAATATCTAATACAAAGTATGCTCGGCAAAAATTAATGTTTATATAATTTTTATACACCAATTTTTAAAAATAGTCAAAATTTGCAATATGCTTTCAAAAAAACAATAAATGAAAAACAATAATGAAATTTTACGATTTATAATAAAATTAAAAAATACACTTTCAAAAATAATAAATAAAAATTTTAAAATAATTGTCGTTATGACAATAATATTTACATAGTTAATTGTCATTATGACAATTTTAAATTAATTTATTACAAATAAACAATAAAATTAATTTATAAAGGTTAGATATGAAAAAAATTAGTAAAACGTATATACATGAATAACTATTTGATTATATTAAACTTTTTGTAAATTTTTTAATAATATTTTTTATTAAAAGATATCTAGATATATTTTATTTATTGTTGGCATAAAAAATGCATATATAATATTGAATCAAAAAATATTCAACTTAATTTAACAACTGTAAGTTTTTCATCACTCCTCCTAAAGGTGGTCCGGTCTCGAAAGGGACCGGATTTATTTATTTTCAATATTTATTTATAAATTAAATATATTTTTAAATATTAATTTTATAAATGAGCAATAATAAATTTAAGATAAGGTTTTCAAAATAAAAAAATATCTTAATTATATTTAACTACATTTTAACAATATGATGATATTGAAATGATATTAATATGACATTCAAATGAGATTTATATGTTTGACAAGCAACAATTTTTGTGTTAGCCTAAAAATATGTCGTATAACAAGTTCAAATATTAATTATTATTAATAAACTTATAAAGTTAATAATATTATTTAACATATAATTATAATATATATAATATATAGTTAATTTCAATTTACTTTAAGTAGCATCTAATTTTACTTGCTGATTATTTATTCTTGCAATTTGCGCCGCGGTCGATATACAGCATAAAAATAAACATAAAACAATAATATGCTTATTTGCTGTTTAAATAAACAATTAAACTAATTAACGGAGGTCATCAAAATGAAGTTTCTTATTTATTTATTGGCTTTAGTATCTCTTTTTGCATTCAGTGTAAATGCAAACGCAAATTTATTAAATTCCAATAATTCGGCTCCGCTGCCCGCAACAAGCCAATATCCATCCAACGGATATGTACCTCAGCCGAATAATCAGGCGGCAACGCCACCGGGGGCTAACACACCTGCCATTAATAATACAAATAAACCAGCAAGACTGACAGTGAGTCCTGCCAGGATTAAAACTGTCAAAAAGGTAGTGTCTAAAGCGATAAAAGCTCTGGCAAAAAAGAATTATACAAAATTTAGGTCAACCGTTTCATCATCGTTTAAATCAGTGGTGACTAAAACTAAATTTGATAAGGTGTCTGATTCCCTCAATACTAAATTACAATTAAAAAACGGTTATAATATTAAATATTTGGTTGCACTAAAACAAGCCGGATTTAAGTTTTATATGTGGAAGCTAAACTTGGCGGGCGGGAAATCAATTTATATCAAGACAATGATTAAACATAATAAAATATCAGGACTTATATTTCTGTAATTTTATTTAATTATATAGTTTCTGACAACTGTAAGTTTTCCATCACTCCTCCTAAAGGTGGTCCGGTCTCGAAAGGGACCGGATTTCTTTATTTATTTTCCGTACAGGGAATATAAACCCAAATGCGTTAAATATCACCCGCTCGGAATGGACCGGATTTCTTTATTTATTTTTACTATTTATTTTTATTTTTAATATTTATTTATAGATTAAATATATTTTAAATAGTAATTTTATAAATGAACAATAAATAAAATAACAAATAAATAACAAAAAGTTATAATAGAATAATATTATGAGAAATTCATCTGCTAAAAAATGAATAAAAATATAAAGAAAAGGTAGATAAAGGCTTTCGGTAAATATAGCAATATTTGTTTATTTATAATATTCTTAGCAGTTATTCATAATATACTTTGTTTCTTCCTGCTTTTTTTGCTTCATATAAAGCACTGTCTGCCCGATATACAATACTCTTTGATGTATCGCCCTCTTTTATTTCCGTTATTCCGAAACTGCACGTTATAGATTGTCCTATACTAAAATCGTGTTCTTCTATTTTTATCCTTAATCTTTCGGCAAGCTCTTTGGCGGTAAAAATATTGGTTTCCGGAGTTATTACCATAAACTCTTCTCCGCCGTAACGGGCAAAGAAGTCGGCTGC
Organism: bacterium; assembly: GCA_021825865.1. Lineage (GTDB taxonomy): Bacteria > SZUA-79 > SZUA-79 > Acidulodesulfobacterales > Acidulodesulfobacteraceae > Acididesulfobacter. The sequence goes on along the minus strand of JAKAFU010000027.1, from coordinate 2,333 downwards.
CCTTAAATTTTCTTTTACGATAAAAGAAAGCTCCTTTAGTATAAAATCCCCTGTTTCATGGCCATACGTGTCGTTTATACTTTTAAAATAATCTATATCAAACATCATGAGCGATAGAGGTCTGCTGTATCTTAGAGCGGTATTAATAAGTTCTATAAGTTTACCGTCAAAAGAGCGTCGGTTATAAATACCGGTTAACCCGTCAATTTCTGAAAGTTCTTTATATGCTTCTCTTTCTACTAAAATGTTCTGTTCTCTAAGTATCTGGTCGGTAACATCTGAAAATATAGCAAGACCGGTTTGCTCTCCATTATATGTTACGACCGTTCTGAATAAATCTATATATCGGATTTTATCATCCGTTATATTAATGTTTTTGTGCATATCGGTTTTTGGAAGTTTGGCAGTATTATCGTCGATATTGATAATAAGGCTGTTATTGCTGCTGTCTATATTATTGCTGCCGGCATTATTATTACTGCTGCTTTCAGATTGACCTGTGTCTGCGCCTGAGGTACTGCCATTTGCAGAAATATTATTGTTGCTGCGGGTTGTATTTGTATTTATTCTGTTGCTGTCCGCATAAATGTAAACAAACCTTGAAGACAGTTCGTTATTGAAATATGTTTTGAATACGGAAGTATTTTGATGAAGCAGCCTATCTTCCTTGATGCTGAAGAAATCATTTACGTTTAAGTTTAAAAATTCTTCTTTGGTATAATGAAATAAGTCAAGGAGAGCGGAATTTACGTAAATAAATCTGTCCTTATTATATAGCGTTATGCCGGAATGGATGTTTTCTATTAAAACTTTGAAGAGGTCGCGCTCTTGCTCTAATGTGTTACGCAAACTTACCATTTCGCTCACGTCTATAAAGCTGGCGAGGGCAGTAAATTTATTTTTATATTTAACTGTCGTGGATGATATTAAAAGCCAAATCTCCTTATTCTGTTTTGTTAAAGCTCTAATTGTTGCATAAGTAGATTGAAATATTTCTCCGTCTAATCTTTTTTCTATAGCATTTTTTATTGCTTTTTTGTCAAACTCGCCAGGAAATAAATCCCAAACATATTTTTGATAAAGTTCATCTTTAGTGTAAGCTAATATATTTTCAGCAGTCGGATTTACATAAATATATTTTTCACGGTAAAGAACAACCCCTGTAATTAAATTTTCCGTCATTATTCTGAATAGCTCTTCCGATTCTTTAAGCTTATCTTCTAATAGCTTTTTTTCTGTTATATCTAAAATTATTGTTAACAAATAAAGTTTATTATTTAAATAAATCGCATTACCGAAAGATTGGATTTGTTTAATTTCCCCATTTTTAAGTTTATGTTGAAAAAAAATATTGTGGCTTCCTTTTTCAGCAGCCAATCTTCTGAATCCTGCTTGTTCTTGAGTGCTGGCAAAAATATTTATTTTTTCAATACTCATATTTAACAGCTCATCTTTTGAATATCCGTAAAATTTTACAGCGGCTTTGTTAACGTCGATAAAGCAGCCTGTTTCAATATCCAGAATAAAAGCAATAAGAGGAAGATTGTCAAATAATGTTTTAAATTTTTGTTCACTCTTAGAAATAGTTTTATAGAACTTACTCGCATAATATATAAATAAAATACCAAGACATAATATAATGATAACGCCTGCTATCGTTATGTATATAGCTGTGTTTATAAGCTTTTTGAAGTATAATTTTGTATTTTTAATAATATTTGAAGTAGGCAGATAAGAAAGATAAATAGTATGCATTAGAAAAAGCTTATAGGATATTTTAGACGATATATACTTAGGGTATTTTATAATTATTTCAAGAATAGGTTTGCTGATATTTTCCCAATTATAGTATGATTTGTTAAAATATACTGCAACTTGAGGATTATTTTTTAGGAGGGTACTGTTTTCTTTAATAAATGCGTCAATTTCTTTATACTGATTATCAGTCTTTTTTAGACCTAATTTTAAATTATTTATAACAGTTTTAAATCGCGTTTTTTTGGATAAGGAAGATTTTAAAGAGCTGTAATATATAATTTTACGTACCATGCTTTTAATACGCCTTATATCTTTATTCAGTTTTGTAGTTTTTAATAAAAGATTTGAATTAAAATCTGAAATACTTTTTGCAGGAATTGGACCGGTGAAAAATAAAATACCCGCAATTAATATACCGGTGGCAAGAAATAAACCGCCGATAAAATATATTTTTTTATTTTTTATATTCATCGCAATTTTTTAATTGCTATAATTTTTAATTTATGATGAAATATATCACTATTTTGGTATGACATACTAGTTATCTATATTATATTTATAATACATTAATCTGC